>JAUNSU010000073.1 GCA_030539035.1 Planctomycetia bacterium | reverse complement strand
GATTGACCCGATTGACCGCGTCGGTATCATCGCGAAGATCCCGATCGGAAAAGACCACTTCCGGAAATGTGAAACGGGTCCAGTCGATCAAGTGTCCGCCGCCGTAAGCCCCGGAAAGCGCATGAATATAATCGACATGCTGCGCGACAACATCGGCGAGATTTTCCGTTCCGAGAGCGACGTGCGGATCGGCATGGACATCGAGATAATCATGGAGCATTTTCAGAGTATCCGCCTTGTCTTTGATCAGGCAAAGATTCGGTATCGGGAATTCGCCGGTATTGTCCCAGGTGGACATATCTTCGGCGTATCCGAGCTGATCGTAAAAGATCCCGTCGACATTGAAGTCCAGACCGCGCTGCAGCATGCGGACAAGCCATTGCCGCCAGATCTTTGTCCGGGTATCGGCAACGACGAAGCTGCGGGAATTGTGATTTTTCGTAAAGGTCCCTGTTCCCGAAAAACGATACGCTTCCAGATGTTCTCCGCCCGTATTGTCGTGAAAGATCAGATCGTTCGCAGCGCCGCTTCGATAGAAGGGGCTGGTTCGATCGATCAGCTTTCCGTTGTAGTAGAGAAGCAGACGTCCGCCGTCGGCCTGATATTTCGCGATCTCCTTTTTCCAGGCCTGATCGCCTCCCTGCTTCGGATCGGTAATGAAATAGGAGTCCGGATATCCGTTATCCATTCCGCTGTTCCACCATCCGAAAGCCAGTACGGTTTTTACTCCGGCATCGAAGCCGGCATTTTTGATCTTTCCGTTGAGATCGGTGTATTTGAAGAAAGTTTCCCCGTATTGATGCCGGAAGATCAGACGCTGCCATCCGGTCATTTTTTTAATCCAGTCGGGCGTCGGGCGCTTGCTCCACCAGGTATCGGCCCATTTTCGGTAGATCCGGGAGGTTTCATGCCAATCGCCGCAATAAGGGGCAAGAACATTCGCATCGCATTTCCATTCTTTTCCGCAAGTACAGTTCGGGTATTTGTAAAGACCGATCTCAAAGCGGTTGAATTCCCTGTTTTTATCGGGCCAAACACGGAATCCGTGAATCGTATCCTGAAAGGTGAGATCATGGCTGCCGATATAAAGTCCTTCCTTGGATCCGATCAGGGCGGAACAGTTGCTCATGGTGTGCGACGGATATTTGACCTGATATTCCCGCATGATCTGGCCCGGCCCCATGTAAGGGGGAGCATTGCCGACTCGAACGACATAGTCCACCGGATTCTGATAAGTAAATCCGCCAAGATGGGTACTGAGAAGCTTCTGATCCGGAACCATGGACAGATCGCCGACAAGAGGATACTGAAGTTCCCTTACGATCGTATGTTCTTCCTCATTTTTGATCACCGAAGAAAATCGAACCAACTCTCCTTCCAGTCGAATTTCAAGTGAAAGAGAGTATCGAAGGGACTCTTCTCCGCAATGAAGCTGATCGTAATCCAATTGGATCGAATTGTTCTTCATGGAGATTTTCGGACGGTTTTCGGATCCCGTGATCACGTTTTCCTTTTGACCGTCTTTCCGATCGAAATAAAGGCGCCAAAGTGCGCTTCCTCCCGCGTAATTGTGTCCGGTTTTCAGATTTTTCAGAACCTGTAAATTTCCACGGGCATCGATTCCGACTTCGATCTTGTCGTTTTTAATGGAGGCAATCTCATTGAGATCCGCAGAAGCCGTGATCGGAATGGAAAACAGCAGAAATAAAAAAAGAAACATCCGTTTTGACATAAAAACCCTTCTGTTCTTGAGTTAAAAATTGAGTTGGGGAATCGAAAATAGGATTGCAGGATAAAAATCATCGCGGATCATTGATCATCGAACGATCCGCTTCACAGGATTTATTGGCAGATCACTGATCGAGAAAGACGCGATACTGGGGATCGAGCCAGGAGACATCGGCCAGAAGATCGGCCAAAGGATCGATCTCAACGGCGGCAAATCCGACATGCTGATGCAAGCGCCAGCCTTCCGCGGAAGAATACTTGCCGGAGAGTTTTCCGGTCGCCGCGCATTCTTCGCACATGGAATCGAGGTAAAAATCCATCCCCTGGGAGAGATCGAGCCATTCTTTTTGGCTTTTATGGCATCCGAGATAATCCCGTTTTCTTTGGATCACGGAAGAGATATCGACATATCGTTCGGCGCGAACGAGTTTTCGCATGGGATCGCGGTTTCCGACCGGCTGCGAGTGATAAACAACGACGTCTTTTGTGCAGATCGGGGTGGGCGGATCGGCGGGAGCGTTGACCATTGCCCGGCAAAAAGCGGCGGTAACCGCCATTCGGCCCGCGTTCTGATGATCTTCCATATAATCGGAAAGAGACATGGTAAGGATAATATCCGGATCGACCTGTCGAACAACGGCGATCAGCTTGAGAAGGGCCGGTTTATCGGAATAGTGAACGTCGAGATCGTCGACGAGGGATTCATGATAGATCGCTCCCATCATTTCCGCGCTGCTTCGGGCCTCATCCCTTCGGATTCGAATGATATCTTCGCGGCGCATGGTTGCGGTTCCCCAGGATCCGTTTGCAATATTCATATAATGGATTTCACATCCCCGGTCTTTAAGAAGAGCAAGGGTTCCAGCCATGCGAAATTCGATATCGTCCGGATGGCAGCCAATTGCAAAAACCGTTGTATTTTTCTTTTGTTCCGACATTTTTGAATACTTCCTTTCCAGTAATGAACAGGGAATTTTATGCTTTATTTCCCTTGGGTTTCTTAATAGCATACTCGACAGGGAATCGCTTGTCAAGTTGAAAAGGAAAGGATGATCATGAAGAAAATGAGGATTTTATCCAAAACTCAAATTGTCAATAACCGATTTTGAAACCGCGGATTTCACGCGGATTTCACGGATTTTCACGGATATTTTTTTGATAAAAACACGTTTTCATCAAAAACAGCAGCCCGAATCTTATAGGGATTTCATCCGTGTTTATCCGTGTCATCCGTGGTTCCAAACAAAAATATTTTTACTGTATGAGATCCGAAAAAGGAAAGAACAATGAAAAAAATGGATAAATTTTATAAAATTTTTTGTCCTCCTGTTGATTTATCACTGTATGAGATTAAAATAAACTGAAAGATTTACTGGCCTATGAAAGTTTCTGAATACCAAAGAAGATCGGGATTTCAGCGTATGATATTTTGTTTACTTAAAACTCCATTGGTATATCGTTTTTCGCGGAAAATGATTCGAAGCAAGTTTGTTTTTTCCTTATTTTCTGCCTGGGGATTCGTTTTTTTTCTTTTTCTGTTCTCTTTTTCTTCGAAAGGCCTTCTTGCAGATGCGCCTGCCGCAAAAACAGCAATATCCAGGGAGACCGCTTCAAAAGAGACCGTCGTAAAGACGCCGTCCGCTTTGAAAGATTCCGCCTCCAAGTCTGTCCCCGCCGCGTCTGCGCCGAAATCCGAGAACGCGAAATCCGATCAGAAAGGCCAGAAGCCGATTTCTCCGGTCCCGAACGGGAAGTCTTTGCCGGATCAGAATCTTTCCGGCGCTGAGATGCACAAAATGGATCACGAACACACGGAGATCCGCGTAATGTTCCACAGCCAGCCGAGTGTTTCCTTTTTGGGCAACTTTGCGGCCAAAGAACTTGGTATTTTCAAGAAACTCGGCCTTCCCCCGATCAAGTACTATTGGGAAAATGATTCCTCCCAAAAGATCGAATTTCTCATGCAGGGAAATCTCGATATCATTAACTGTTGGATGGCCGAAGGAATTCAGGCGCGTTCCAATGGAGTTCCGATCGTTGCGCTTGCCCTTTTGCCTCAAAAATCGTCTTCCTGTTTTATGGTTCGCCGGGATCTGGATCCGACGCTGATCGATCTTCGATCCCTGCAGGGAAGAAATGTTCCGATCTGGGCCCATTATGAGCTGACCCCCCTTGCCTTTCTCGCAACCCAAAAGATCAAGATCAATCCTGTTGTTCAACGCGCGGAAACGAATATGCTTTTTAATGAAGGGGTCGTGAAGTCCTGTTTTACAACGACCTATACGCACGCCTTTTTTTGCAATTATCTGGAATTTCGTAAAGATGTCCAGGTTTTTCGTTTCTCCGACTACGGTGTTGATTTTCCGGAACAGACCTGTTTCTGCCGTGAATCCTTTATGCGGAATCATCCGGAGCTTTGCCGAAAATATATCCTCGGGGTTTACATGGGCTGGAAAGAAGTGGTCAGCAATCCGGATCGGGGAGTGGAGATTCTGAGCAAATACTGTGAAGATGCCGGGATCCTGTCCAATCGGTTTTTACTGAAAAAACAGCTTGAAATTTGGCTCTCTTTACTCGATTTCAAGGAAGATCTGTCCAAGAACGGATCCTGTACTCCGGAGCGCTATCAGAAGCTGGCCGATGCGCTGGTTCTTTCCGGCGCCATCGAAGAAAAGAAAAAACCGGAGTTCAAGGACTTTTTCTTTCCGATCATGGAGGATCATGTTTACAATAAACTGCAGCAGGCCAAAAAACCGGCGAACAGCAAATAGATCGGAAAAAGGACATCCATCATGTTAAAACTCAGAATTTTTTTGACTGTACTTGTTCCGGCATTGATTCTTACGCCGCTTTTACTCTTTTTCTATGTTCGATCTGAAAAGGAGAGATCCTACAAGGCGGAATTTAATGAGCTGGAAAGCAATGTTCGGGAACTCGGTTTTACGCTTGCTCAAAATGCGGACAGCATTACAAAACAGATCGAGCTTTTTACTTCAATGCTCAGTTCTCCGCAAAAGATGGACCTGGATTCCATTTTTCGCCGCGCAATGGATGAAATTCCAGGAGTAAGCGCGATCATTATCTGCTATGCGCCCGAATTTCTTCAGGAAGTACGGGAAGGAAAACATTCCCGGTCTTATTTGAACATCTTCAGTAAATGCCCTCTTCCGGAGACGATCCCTCACAGCTTCGCGCCAACCATTTACCGGGATCCCCAAAACAGAGATATGGTCTATATGGATTCCGCCTGCAATTATTATGAAACTCTGGATTTTTATCTTTTACCCAAGTTGAGCCGGGAAGGATTCTGGTCGGATCCGTTTAAAGGAAACATGTCGGGTTTACCGGTCTCCGCTTATGGACTTCCCTTTTGGCAAGACGGTGTTCAGGCGGGCGTAATCACCTGTTTGGTCAAAATAGAGGCTCTGTTCGACAGCCAGCTTTTGAACGATTTTGTCGGTAAGGGAAAGGCGCGTTCACGGCTGTTCCTTTTCGGACAGAGCGGCGAAATGGTTTACGCGACAAAAAACAGTCCGGTAAAAAGTTTAAGTCTTTATTCCATCGTCGATCAGCTCGGCCGCAAAGATCTTTATCCCGAAATGGATAAAATGGTCCGAAATGTCTCCGGAACCATGCGAATTGACTATGCGAAAAACACCCAATCGAAAGACAATATCCAGAGCAATGTCCTTTATATCTATTCCAAGCCCCGGAACAGGGCGCACTGGACCATTGTCGGAGCTTTCGATGAAGGCGCCATTCACAGCGAGATCAATTCCCGTCTTATGAAATTTGCGCTGGGAGCGTTCTTCTCCATTTTCGGCCTCTGTTCCCTGATCTCGGTCCTTCTGATCCGGGGAAACAAGCCTCTGATCATAATGACCCAGGTCGCGGAAAAAGTCTCCCAGGGCGATCTTGATGTCCGTGTTCCGAAAGAATACGAACATAAACACGGCAGTATCGGAAAATTGGTTCAATCCTACAACGGAATGATCGCAAGTCTTCGATCTCATATCAGCAAGGAAGTGGAAGATTCCGTTCAGAAAGCGCATATTCAGAAAGAGCTTTCGATCAGCCAGGATCTTCAGCAGACGTTTCTTCCCGCGAATAAGTGCCGATTTTTCCCGGATCGGGGATATGCTCTTTCCGGCGATTTGATCCCCGCAAAATATGTCGCCGGCGACTTCTTCGATTTCTGGCGCGTCAACGATGATATTGTCGGCGTTGTGATCGGCGATGTGTCCGGGAAAGGGGTTCCCGCCTCCATGGTAATGGTCGCAACAAGTACCCTGATCCGAATGGTCGCAAGTAAAAACTTAACGCCCGGCGAAGTCGTGAACGAAGTCAACCGCGTCCTTTTGCAGCGGAATAAAAGGGGAATGTTTGTTACCTTGTTCCTCGCCTTTTATTATTTCAAAACCGGGGAACTCCATTACTGCAATGCGGGCCACAATAAACCGGCGATTGTCAAAAAGAACGGATTCGTTCAATTTTTCGACTATCCGGAAAATTCGATCATCGGAATTTTGCCGGACAGCAAATTCGTTACCTGCGTCAAAAAACTGGAACCGTCCGATCTCCTGTTCCTTTATACGGACGGTTTAACCGACGCAACGGCGGCCAATGGAGATCAATACGGAGATAAACGTCTGGAGCAGCTTCTTGTTCGATTGTCCCATACACCGACGGAACAGTTCATCGGAGCGGTTGAAGAAGAGATCAAAAACTTCCAGGGAGAGTCGCAAACGGACGACATGACCATGCTTATCCTTAAAAGAATGGAAGACATCACTCAATGCTGGACTTGCCATCGGCGCATTCCGAGCAAGTACGGAGCGGAGAACGCGACGATCGAAGAGATCATGGGGATCCTTTCCAAGCAGGGCTGGTCCGATCACGATCTGTTTGCGGTTGAAACCGGATTAACGGAAGGAATTCGAAACGCGATCGAGCATGGAAACAAATTCGATGAAGCGAAAACGGTTCATCTCTCCTGCTGTGTTTCCGATACAAAGATCTCGATCTCCATACGGGACGAGGGGCTGGGATTCGCGGAAGAAAAAGTCGATGATCCGCGTGAAAAAGAACATCTCGATCTTCCTTCCGGACGGGGAATTCTCTTGACTCGCGGTTTTATGACCCGAGTCTGGTTCAACGAGTCCGGAAACGAGATCTTTATGCAAAAAATCAAATCGAAAACCCCTCATTCCGCTTGACAGCACGAACAAAAGGCCCTGAACTTTTTGGAATATCGTTTTTGCGGTAAAGTTTATATACTGGTCTTTCGGACAAACACCAATGATCGGTTTTCGATATTTGGCCGAAAGACCAGCCTGGAACAGGCGGCACCATGCATAACCCCATGCGCAAGCATGGGGTATAAAGCATACGATCCAAGAGCATCGGAGATGCGGCACAATAAAAAAGTGTAAAACAAAGATCCTTGAAAAAAGTTCGAATCCGTCCGCAGATTTTGAAACCCCGGGTTAATGGGAGATTGCGTTTTTAAAAAACTCTACGTCTATTGCGGAGAGCGGCGGCGTTGCCGCCGGGGATAAGCGAGGACGCCCTCCGTATGCGGCTGCGCCGCCGCTCTGTGATGGAACTGAAATTTTTAAAAAAGATAAACACCGATTAAACCGGGGAAGCGGGGAAAAACAAGGATACCGAACACGGTGGGAATCCGAGCGCTGGGACGGTGCCCATCTTGGGCACCCGGCGGCGGAGCCGCCGGGGTCGAAGAGTTGAAATCTCTAAAAAACGTTGTGATTCGATTAAGAGTTGAACTACGATCCCCGGGCGATATAAATTCCCTCATTCCGTTCGCTGCCACTCTCTGCATTACAGGCTTGTGATTATTTGTGTTTATCCGATAAGGCGCCCCAACGATTTTAGGGAATTCACATCGCTCGGGGCTCCCCCGCTAATCACTAATCACTGTTTATGAGCGTCCATAAGGAAAGTTCCAAGCGCATAAAATCGGGAAAAGTACAATATACTTCATATTTACATTACCTATCTATCTCAACTTACCTATTATACCATTCATTCCCGGTTCGAATGGGTCTTTTGTCTGATAATCCGTTTAGAATTTGAATAATTACGGAATAAATACTTGTATTGGTACATTTTGTCCAGTATAATAAAAATATTGTCAATGATTCGTTTTGTATCGGGCCTTTATACTGTTCTATTTTTGAGATTATCCGTCATTCGACCCGGAAGTTTTATGCTCCGGTTCGTTTTTGACGGATCAGTAAAATAAACAGAAACAGTATTATTCGGAAACTCCATGGTCTTTTTGTATGTTGTGATTCCCGACAGGAACGAAAACTTGATTCGTTAAGACACACTATTTTTAATTTTTCTCAATCACAGCAGGGAAAAATAACAGAAGAAGGAGAAGAAAATGGCGGGAAATCAGACAGGCAAAAGCCAACGGTCTTCGTGTCTGGATCTGCGATGAAGATCGGTATCCGAGCCTTGCCGCATGCGGACTCGTTCTCAAGGAAAAGAAATTCGATTCCGCAAAAGAAGAAGACGATGCGTATTCTTCCGAAAGTGAGCTGTAGAATATGACGATGTATAAGTGCAGACAATGCGGTCAAATTCAAGATACGCCGGCGGACAGATGCCCTTCCTGCGGTCATCCGGCGCCGCTTCAAGAGATGGAGGAAACAAAGCGTCATTCGTTCAGTCATGTGAAGACAAAAGAAACAGGCTCCTTCCCGTCAAAGACGGACCGTCCAAAGACTGCCGCCAGTTACAAACGCACAGAGGACAAAACGCGTCATGTTCCGGCTGCCCACGTTGGTTCAAAAAAATCTGCGTCTGATGATCCCCCCTGTGAATCACCGACGGAACCTCCGCATGAAGAGAACGGCTGCTTTCCCTGTTTAGCATTTGTTATTGCTTTCACAGTAATGGCTGCGGCATGGAAAATAGGCAACATATATAGCGGAATCTTTGCGGGAATCATATCTGTTTTTGGATTGGCATGCGCAGCCGCGGCTTTAAAGGATAAGAAGATTTATGGGGCTTTGGGATGTTTGACATATACTGCGGATTTAATCGTTGCTGCTGTATTATGGGCTGTATGGAACATATATTGGGGTCTGCTCGCTGGATTTATACTTCTTGCATTGGGCGGTTGTATTTCCGACTATGATTCGTTAAAAAAAGGAAAGACTTAATTTTCTGCGCTTTCCCCGATTTTATGCAGTTGGAACTTTCCTTATGGACGCTGGCATATCGGCAATAATTTTTGCACTGCCCTTACAGGGCGCTGCAAATGAGAGGATCGTGTACCCGGGGTGCCGGTCGCTTCGCTCCCTTGCCCCGTCAGGGGCAGTATCAATGAAGAAAGCGACCAACGGGAGCGGACCTTCGGCAACCGCGCGGCAGCGCGTACTGGGAGCGGCGCCTCGCCGCCAGCCCGCAGGATTCGGGTACAATACCGAAAACAGATTATTGGTGTTTGGCCGAAAAAACATATTACTTCACCCAGTTGGAATGGCCGAAAACCGGCGCCCCGAAGGGGCAATGCCTTCCAGCCCGGGGCAGAGCACAAACATGAAATGTTTGTGCGGTACCCCGGGTCAATGTCCCTCAAAAAGCAGCGCCCTGTAAGGGCAGTGCAAAAACAACCTAAACCACCGTTTGAGCAACAGTCCCGTTTGGGATGATATTAAGTGCCGCCCCTCACATAAAGATAAACGGACAGCGTTGCAATTGAAACTCCGCTGGATGAATTTTTCGCGGTTATATGCCAAAAGCATAAACCCGAAAATATTAAACGAACTAAAATATACGCTGTTTAACCCAGTTTTAACAATTTAATATTCCGGGGAAAGTACAGTAATTTTTAAAGAACTGTTTTATTTATCCCGGCACTTTATTCGAAAGGAAACCAATCATGCGCAAGATCGCTTTACAGACTCTCTTTATTTCCCTTTGTTTTTTTGTAATCGGAATTGCGTTTGCGCAAGAATCGGATTCGATTCCAAAAAGAGATTGGCGGTCTTCCTGGAACGATCCCGACGCCGAACTTCGCCCGCTTCAGATCATTCACGGATATTTCGGTGTCAATAAGGCAAAGTGGTCCCATCCCTATATCGCCTTCGATCATTTCGGCGATCGGTCCATTGCCGACGGAATGGAATTCTTGAAAAACGATTGCGGACTCGGCGGCGTTGTCTGCAATGTTTCTTCTTATAAGTATATGCAGGATCCCGAGGAATGGTCCAATTTCGTTGAAGCGGTTCGGCAGGCAAAAGCCAATGGTCTTCGTGTCTGGATCTACGATGAAGATCGGTATCCGAGCCTTGCCGCAGGCGGACTCGTTCTCAAGGAAAATCCCGATCTGGAAGCGAAAGAACTTGTTTGGGATCCTGTAAAAAAAGATTTCGTTGTTCGCCGCGCATTTGAATATACTCATGCGAGCAATAATTACGCCTATATTCGGCGCTATCCAAGTCTGGTCAATCCGGAAGCGGGCAAGGCCTTTATTCGCTTGACCCATGAAAATTATAAAAAACATTTGGGCCCGGATCTTTTCGATTCTGTTGAAGCCTTTTTCACCGATGAGCCTTCCACGAATGTTCTGATCACCGGTCTTTTAAGTGATAAGATTCGGGAAGGCGTTCGCACAATCGACCGAATTGATCCGAAAAAACCGATGCTTCCTTCAATCGTTTGGGAAGACGATTTTCCCGCGATCTATAAGAAAATGTATGGAGAAGATCTTCTTGCAGTTCGGAAATCCCTTTTTTCCGGAGAATCAAAACAGGATCAAAAAGTGCGGCGTCAATTCTGGTCCATGGTTGCCAAGCGATCGATCGACGCGTATTACGGACAGATCCGCGATTGGTGCAAGGAGAATCATAAACTCTTTTCCGGACACGGCCTTTGGGAAGGAGCACTTTACGGACACGTTCCTTTGGACGGCGATAAGCTGGCTGTTCTGAAAACATTGGATATTCCCGGCATGGATTTTCTTTCAACCAATCCGGCATCCTGTTTTCACGGCTGGAAGGACGCGCTCTTTCCCGCTTCCGCTTCCTGGTTGACCGGTCGTCGAAAGGTAATGACCGAGATCAGCGATATTGATACTCACTTCAACGGAAAGCCTCGCGCTTCGCTCAAGATGATGTGCGCCGCGGCCGCTTGGCAGAGTATTTTCGGCATTACGGAATTTACTCTGTATTATCAGATCACAGACCGGACACCTGAAGTTTATCGGAAGTACTGCGAGTTTGTCGGACGTTTAAACGCGATCGCAAGAGACGCGGATCCTGTTTGCGATGCGGTTCTGCTCTATCCGGTCCGGGATCTTCAGGAAGAGTATCTTCCGCAGAATGAGCGGCTTGAACTTAAAAGATCGTCGGCCCGTATGAGAAAGATCTGTCAATCCTTTGATGCGCTCGGAAAAAAGATGATCGAGAATCATTCCATGTTTCTCCTGGCAGAGGAATCGGATATGGAAGCGCTTCTTTCCGGAAAGATTCCTCACTTGGCCGCTCCGAAAACGGCAGTGATTCCCGGCGGAGTTGATCTTTCTGAAAATTTGAAAAAAACGTTGGATCTTTTTAAACAGCAAGGGGGCAAGGTTTATTTCAATGAGTTCGAAGGGAGATCACCGATCTTTCCTGCGGACCGATCCTTGATCTGCGGAAAGTACCGGAAGGGCCGGGAACAATTTTATCTGATCCTGAACACTTCCGAGCGCAAGGAATATTTCGGACATCTGAAAATCGACGGCGATCATGCGGATCTTCTTTATCCTGAGGACGGGCGCATTATTCCCGCCGAGATCGAGAATCACGCGGTCAAATTCAAGATCGGCCCCTGGGAAACCGTGATCATTGCCGTCCGGTAAACTGTATCACACAGGGCAGGTTTTAAAACCGTTCGGAATTGCCGAAAAACGGCGCCCCGGGCTGGAAGGCACTTCGGGGCGCCGTTTATCGGTTGTTCCAACTGTATTAAGTAATATCGTGTTCGTTTGTGTTTATCCGATAAGGCGCCCCAACGGTTTTAGGGAACTCACATCGCTCGGGGCGGCCGGGACGACCGCCCTCCGTATGCTGCTTCGCCGCTGGTTCCTCACTAATCACTAATCACTACTTTATCTGGTCCGATCAGATACAGAATCTGCTGTTTGATCGGAATCGTTTCCGTGTTGGAATCAATTTCGACTTTATTGCCGAGATAATCAAACGCCTCGTTGATCTTGCCTTTGCAAATCCATTTTACCGTTTTGTTCTTGAATGGATTCCAGAGAGCCCATCCTTTTTGTCCGTCCGGTCGAGTCCAGGAAACGACACAATGATCGCCCTGTTTCCATTCCGATGCTTGAACCGATCCGGCCGGCCGCGCCTTGGTAAGCGCTTTATACGCATACCACGCCGGCTTGGGGGTAAGATCGTGATGAACAATTCCAAAATGGCTCTCTTTGTCCTTATCATCTCTTTCCGGCGCTTCAAATTCATACCAGAAGTATCTTTCGATTCCCGCCGCGAAAGAGATCAAAATTGCCTGCGGAAGATAGACCGCCTGATTTTCGATCGTGGAAATGTTCGTGTTCCCGATCCCGGTATTGATCGTACTGACCAGCAGACTTCCTTTTAAATCACTGTTGAATTTGTAAACAACAGCGGCATGTCCTTCGAAGTCTTTCGTTTTCGCCGTAAGAAGAGGAATCATCGTATCCCCTTCTTTCAAAAGAGAATCAGTCAAAAATCGGGATCCGATCAGAACCGGCTGATAGCCCGGAAAATATTTCATCGCATCGGAAGAAACATGAACCGGAGCCTGATCCGGGGTGTTCTTTTCCGTCCACCATGCTTTCCAGCCGATACGGAGTTTATTCCGATCCAGATGGGCTTTTCCTGTATTATGCTTGACAAGAGCTCCGTCCTGAATTTGCGTTTGATAATAAAGGGGAACACCGCAGGTCAAGAAAAGAGATCCGCCCCGTTTTACATATTGATAGAGATCTTCAAAGTATTGAGAGGGATAGAGTTCGCCGGGAGGGAGCATAAAAACCGGATATTCGACGGGATCAAGTTTGCCGATCTGATCAAGTCCGATCACTTCGATCTCTGTTCCTTTCGGAAATTTCGTCTGATAATCCGAAAGAGAAAAACCGGCGGAATACGGATATTTCGGATCGATCAGAACGGCGGCTTTCCCTTTGATCCCCTTCGGAAAGATCACTTGAATCGCGGCATTGATCAGCCGTAAATCATCTTCGTTCATCTGCGGAAGAGAGGCCCAGCCCATCTCTGTAATCCAGATCGGTTTTTCAGCTGTCCCGTATTTGCGCAGAAGTTCATTGAACTTTTTGATATCGGAGATCAGATTTTCTGTTGCGTTCATTGTAGTCAATCCGCCCCGATAAGGATGGATATTGATAATATCGAAAAACGAGCCCGCTCCGGCCTTGAGGGAATCTTCAAAAAAGGAATGGGGAACACCCGCCAATCCGCCGTAGACGACAACGAGATCCGGATCGATCTTTTTGATCGTTTGATAAGTCTCTTTAAGAAGAACAGCGTACGATTCTCCCTTGGGATCATCACGCCAGAATCCTTTCAGATTTTCTTCATTCCAGACTTCCCAATATCGGATCCGATCTTTGTACCGCGATACAAGTTGGGAGACATATTCTTTCCACGCGTCCAGATGTTTATAGGCGGGCGTTGCCCAGGGAACATCGTAATTCAGAATGGGCAGAATTTTCAGACCGGCCTTGTCCGCTTCATCAAGAAGCCGGTCAAGATGATCGAAATGCCATTGACCTTGCGGCCGTTCGACTCCGGACCAGGAAAAATCGGCGCGCGCCCAATCGATTCCGGCCTCTTTCATGAGAAGAAGATTTTTCGGCATTTCCCGATGTTCTTCTCCTCCTCCCAAATGGGCGCAGACACCGTAAGGGGAAGTGTTTGTCTGTTCGGCGCATTCTGATCGATCAGGTAAAAAGATCAGGCCCGCCGCGATAATCAGGAACAATAAAAATTCTTGTTTTCGATTCATTATTTGATCTCCGCGTTAATAAATGGGGAAAGAAGACCGGCCGTGTTTTTTGCTCCGATGGAATAGACATGTTTCTCGCCGGACTTGTAATTTGCGATTTGATATTCCATTTTCGGAAGGGAAGGATCCGGCGAATCGCTGTAGGACATTCCCTGAAAGAGCGGTCGTCCATGAACGGACTTTTGAGTTGGAAGATCCGCGATCTTTTTTCCATCACAGCGGATCTCGAAGGTTTGAAGTCCGCTTTCCAGATCGGCGCGGCACTTCCAGTGCATATGTCCGGATTGATCAAGCATTACCTCGAACGGAGCAGCCGGCGGAGTCGAATCATCAAATGTATTGTCTTTGGAGTATTTCTTCCATACATCGGCGAAATCGGCGGTCGGAAGCCAAATGCCCTTTTGAAGATATTTCTCATGATCCTTATTCCCGATCGCGTCCGCCGGAAGAACGCATTCCGTTTTCATCGGACGCAGATCCGCCGAGCCGGGAACCGCGGGGATCCGCTGCTCCATGCAGAGATCAAGAAAGCGAATGGCCGGATATCGGGAATTGCCCGTCTCATGATGTGTGTTCGGATCGATCATCAAACCGATCTTCGCGCCCTCGGATCGGATCTTTTGAAAGTATTCGCGTCCGCCGTCAAAAACAGAGTGCATATCCGTCTCTTTCGCGCCAAGGTTCAGCATGATCGGAACCTGCAATACATCGCTGTTCATTGGAAGGGAATCGTAAATACGGCCCACACAGTCGGGATGTCCGCTTCGCAGCCAGGCGGCCATTACGCGTTTCGGATAGAGCTGGACCATGCTTCCGCACCAATGTCCGCCGCCGGAATGTCCCCAAAGAGCCCATGGAACGACCGTTAATTCGGGATGTCCGCTTTTCTTCGCGAAATAATCGAGCGCATTGAGAAAGCTCTGCGCCGATCCGTTGCGCGGATCACACCACATTTCACAGCGATGTTTGTTCTGCCGGTAAGAAACAGCGATCAGAGCGCAATCATACTTTCGGGCAAGCGCTTGCCAATGAAGATCGTAAGCACCTGTCCGTCCGCTGTTGCACGATCCTTCTCCGCATCCATGCTGATGAACCACGACTCCGCGCAAAGTTTTTACGGACTCCGGGATCCAGATCCTCCATTCCGCCGCCATGATCAATTCGCCCGGCTTCGGATCTTTTGGCTCCGGAACGATCATTTCATAATACTCCTGCTTTTCATCGGCGAAAGTATTGATCGGGCCTGAAAGTAAAAACATTGTAAACAGAGCGAAGAACAGAACGGCAAAATTCACCGCGAATTTTCGGAAGATCATATTCGATCCTTTCATTAACAGCGGATTCAAGAAAAAAAACACACTTTTCCCGGGTATCGATAAATCCGGGAACTCAAACTGTAAATAACCGATTTTGAAACCACGGATAGCACGGATTTTCACGGATAATTATTTGATAATAAATACATTTTCTCACAAAATTATGATTTTGGATATCAATGAAATTCATCCGTGTTTATCAGTGTAATCCGTGGTTTCAAACAAAAATCTGTTTACTGTTTAAGTCCGGAAAAAGTGAGAAACCGAAAACTATTTGACATCAAAAGCGGAAGTGATCGCCTGTCCGCGCCAAGCCTGCGGCTGTTTTAAACCGAGGATCCAGGCGATTGTCGCTGTATTATCGTAGTTGACGATGACATCGTTGAGATTTCCCTTTTTCACGCCGGGTCCGTAAAGGATCCAGGGAACTTCCATATGTTCCATGATTCCTTTTCCATGCCCTTTTTCCGTCCCGCCGTGATCGGCGATGAAGATCACAATGGTATCCTGATCCATTCCGTTCTTTTTGAGATGAGCGAGAATTTTTCCGACCTGCTTATCGACATGGATCATGGATTCCTGATATTTTTGCGATCCCCAATTCAATTTATGTCCGACATGATCCGGTTCGCCGAAATAGATAAAGCAGAGTGTTTTATCTTTCGTCAAGAATTTCAGGGCTTGTTCGGTTACCGCTTCCGTCTTGAGTTTGGAGAGATAAAGATCCTTTTCTTCCGCGGTCATTTTTGCCGCTTTGGGATCGTCTTTCGATAAGCCGAAGGCGATGCACTTTTGCTCGTTGACATCGGCCTTTTGATAAAGATTCCCGATCCCGTCCCAATCATAAACGGCGGAACTTTTCGCCTGCGGAACCTGATCGCGCAAAACGCTGAAAATACAGGGAAAGAGCCCTTTCTTTGTTAAAAAGATCGATTGAATATCCGGCTTTTTGCTTCCCCATTCGCGGAATCCGTGCATTTCCGAAGGAGCGCCCATCAGAATAGTTGCCCAATTGATCGCGCTGACCGAGGGCATTACACATCGCATATGAAGTGTCCAGGCTCCGTTTTCTTTCATCATTTTCAGATTCGAAAGATCGTCCCATTTGACGTAATGGGCCCCGAATCCGTCCGCGCCGATCAGTACAACGCGCTTCACTTTCGGAAGAGGAGATTGAACATCATTCCCTTTAAGATCGGAATGAACGGAAAAAACGGCCAGTAAACAAAACACAACAGAAAACAAAATTTTCTTCGGCATTAAAAACCTCTCTTTAATACAGATACTTGCTTGGCGAGTTGAAATAAAACCTCATTACACTTCTATATTACCCAAAAGTATATCAAACCGAAAAGTCGATTGCAAGAGATCAGAGGACAGAATATCGAAAAAAATGAATATTTCCGGTTTAATGCTGAAGGGATCATTCTTTTTCGATTAAGAAGAGAAATTCCTGATTCGGCTCTTCGGCGATTCGGAGCCATTCATTGGTCCATTTCATATCCGCCATTACGTTCTTTTTATAGTCGATTTTTTGAACTTCCAAGAGATGTCCGCAAACGTTGATCACTTCGTTCAGTTCGGACGCAGTGGCCCTCCCGCAGGAACTGTAGGACAAGAGAATATATTTTGCGTTCGCGTTTAAAAGAAGATCTTTGATCGCTTCAACGGCGATAAACTTTCCTTCGGGGTTCTGTCGGAATTCTTCAAATACAGAACCGGCAACGAGATCAGAGGTATCGGATCTTCTTTTGGACTTTCCAAAAAGCTCCGGCTTGTCGTTCAGGCAAACGGAAGTCCAGAGATGATAATAAGAAGCGTATCGAACCCGGGATGGAGGCATCTTTTCATTATTGGATCCATAAGGCGGATCAAAGTAGGCGAGATCCGTTTTTACCTTTTTCAATGTGTCGAAAATATCTCCCCGAAAGACCTGATGCGTTTTTTCCGACTGGAACAGCGCGGGAATCTGAAGATGAAGATCATGATAAGATCGGGCCGACCATTCTTTCAAATAGGAGGTAAAATGCCCCAGGGTACTGTCAACTTTATCGAGCGCAAGGATCAGACTGGCAAGAGCAACGGCTTTTTCGATCGGATCCAAATTTAAACGATCGATCTCTTCCCTTATTCCGTCCAGCTTACGGGTATTTTTGATCTGCCAAGGTTTTTTCAGACCGTCTTTATGAACAGAAGATCCGCCCTCGGGCGATCCTCCGTAATTTTCCGTAAACCATCCGTCAATCGGTGCGGCACCGTTGAGATGATCAATCAGATCGCGGTAATCTTCAGGGTCTTTTTTATTGAGCAAATAGCACGTTCCAAAAATCCCGGACCAAACGGAACAATCATTGGCGGCGACCGTGTATCCGGATTTGGCCAGCGCCTGAGCGACACGCGTCGTTCCGGTAAATCCGTCCAGAACGGACTCTGCGCCTGTCTTCCGGACAAGCTGCAGAATTTGCGGAAGCAGTTTCAATTTGGATCCGGCGTATTTGACCCCTTCCGTTTGCGGAACAGTCGTATCGGGATCCGATTGTGATGATCGCGGTGATCGTCGAGAAGAAGCCTTCCGGTTCATGCGCTCTCGCCTTTTTTTGAGTGCAAGTCGTTTACAAGATCAAGATATTTTTTTTCGTCTGTCAAATTGTAAAGAACCATCAACATTTCTCTTGCGAGTCCATACATATTCGATTCCACTGAGTATTTTACGAGTGTCTCAAGAACTCCAATAACGAACGTGCTTGCTCCGCATTGAACTTTTTCTTTTTTCATTGTGATGATGAATTTTCCGGGATTGGAAAAGTCCGGCTTGATGCCCGTTTTCTGTATGATATAATTCATTTCTCTCTTTGCGTCTTCGCTTTTTTCGAAAAGAAGGCTTACGAAATAGAAAGACATCGCAGTATCAAATCGTTCAATTTCGGAATTGTAATAGCCGTAATTGCGATAGGCTCTCGCAATATCTTGCTTCATATAAGCAAGGGAAAGTGCATCGGCGGTAATTTTTAGAAATTCATCGAATTCACTGGTAACCTTGAGTGTTTCCGCGTATGAAAAAAGAAGGGCTGTAGAGACGGGATTGTACTGAAGCCCCTTTTTATAAATCGCACGCGCCTCGGAATATCTCTTGAGTTTAAAGAGAAGATTTCCGTAAACGAGATAAAAAGAGGGCAAATCTTCAAGCAGATCGCGGAATTTCTGAGATGTTTTGTTTAGCTGTTCATAAAGAGTTTCTTCCAGAATATTTGTGAAACAATAATAGACGTTTTTTGAATCGCTTTCGTAAACATCTTTGATCACTGCACAATGTTTTTCGAATACCGCGAGCGCTTTATCGTATTCCTTTTTATTTACTAAACTTTCCGTTTCCTCCAAAACAATGTCGGTTTTCGATTTTCTGCGCAAACCGTCCATGTCGTCTCCTTTATACATCGGGAGGATATTGTTCACAAGGGTTCCGATTCCCTCTGTAATTTCTTTTTGCAAAGGATGATTCTCAAAAGACTTTTCCAGCTCCTTCAAATAGGGTATATCTTTTGAGTTATCTCCAGTCAATCCGAAAATAATTCTTTTCATGATCTGTTCGTACGATCCGCTTTGGTCCATGAATAGGTCCTTTTTCAAGAAAGGGTTTATAGGAGCCGCGATTTTAAAAATGCACATTTCGCAATATCATTGGTTCGAATACAATCATAATCCATTTTTCGTCCGGTGTCAAACAGACAAAGGGACACATTGAGTCCATTTTGAGCAAAATTTTGAGATTTTTCCATTTTTATCGAATTTTTATGCTTTCGAACTCATCAAGGACAGCGAGCAAGGGTTTTTCCTGTCCCAATCATAATTTATTTCTCCCGAGATTTTCTCTCAAAAAATGGTACCGTCCGATCATCACTTTTGAATATACAGGGTTTTGGGAAAAAGTGCAAGTGTTTTTCGGATATTTTCTTTTTTTTATGTTTTTTACCTTTTTTATCTGCCTCTCTACCAAAATCTATGGGTGATATCTGGTTCAGGCAAATCGCCAAGTGTATGATATAACGCGAGTTCCAGTGATTTAAATGAGCCAAATCCATAACTTTTTCTCATGGTCAGTTTTGCTTTATTGTTAAAGCCCTCGAC
>JAUNSU010000199.1 GCA_030539035.1 Planctomycetia bacterium | reverse complement strand
GCATCGTATCGCTGAAAGAAAAAATCATTTTTAAAATTCGGTTCCCAGCGTACAATTCCCGTTGCTTTGCGTGCGTAGCTCCATTCGTATTTCACGTCTTTTTGATCACTGTTTTGCATGGCTTCGTGAACATACAAAGGGTATTCGCAAAAGGCGCCGTCGATAATGGGACCGCGGCTGCTTGTTACAAAACAGGCGAGATTAAGTTTTTGGCCGTATTGAATGGCATACTGAAAATGCTTATCGAGTTTATCAAAATGATAGACACCTTTTTTTGATTCGTAGTCTTTCCATGCGATTCGGATCATTGAATTGGCTGAATAAGGACTTACGCGAACGGCGTAATGAACGAGGTATTCGTACCCGTTGTTGGGTCCGCCTTGCCAGACTTCGGTTCCGGATCCGGCGTTTTGAACAGCGCCTTCTTCGGGAAGAATAATTTTGAGATTGGAGGATTCCTCCGCATTCAAGGAAACGGCAAAAAGGCCGATCGTGAATAACAGAATGAATGAAAATAACCTGTGAAGCGATTTCATGAACATACTTTTTACCTCTTTTCTGGTTTTCTGTATTTTGCTTATCTTTTCTCTTTTTAATCGATTTTCGATAATAATGGACCAAACCGATCTTGTAATTCTGCTGTCGGATAACTGTTCGGATACACAGTCTCCTTCTTGCTTCTTATATAATGATAAAACATTTATTTCAAGATGTCAATACTCAAAAGACATGAACATGATTAAGAAGTCTATTTCGTCCTTTATTGAGTTGAACCATTTTTATGAATATCGTACTTGGTAATCCAAAAATTATTGCAATCGGTATGAGTAAAATCCGGGTATCCTTTCCTTTCACGAATACTGGTTTCCTATATTTCGATCACTCCCGGTCCATACGCTTTTTTATATCGCGCCGATAGGTAAAACAGGCGGCAAAAAGAACCGCAAGTCCTCCGAAGATCCATACAATCGAAAGAAGCTCAAAGCCGATCGTAAGCCCTTCCGCCTTGCCGTAAAGATCACACAGCCAGCCGAGTAAAAGAGGTGCGGTCGATCCGATCAAAAACGCAACCATGATCATCAGACCTACCAGACTTGCCCGATATCGCGCCGGAACCGCTTCAAAAATCGCCGCGTGCGTGTTCGATTCATAAAGTCCCCGAAAAACTCCAAATACAAAACTCATCGCAAGTACTGTTCCCAATGTCGTTCCCGCTCCGAACATGTAAATAAATGGCGCTCCCAACAGCATCGATGTCCATTGCAAGTGAATCCGAAACGTCGGTATCCGGCGCGCAATCCCATCCGATACCGCTCCTCCGATCAGAACAAAGGCAAGCGCTCCCAAATGATGATAGAACATGGAATTACCGCCCGCCGCTGTCAGCGAAAGAGAAAATTTATCCGTCAACAGGCCGGGTGCCCAGACCAAATACGCGTTGTTCACAAAGACTATCGCGACAAATCCGCAAGTCAATAAAACCACAGACGGAATCGAAAAAAGCTTGATCGCAATGCGCCAAGGGGAAAAACGCTCTTCATTTTCCGATACATCTGTTTGATCTTTCACACAGAATTTTTGGATCGATGCATTATCTGATTATCCGTCCCAAAAATGTAAATTCCATTTATTCCGGCTTAAATTCCGGCTTCGATTCCGGATAGTCCCGCAGACGGAGGAGAAGAAGGATTCCGATCACGATGCCCGCTCCGCCGAACAGATAGAATGTCGAGCGCCAGCCGAAGGAATCGGCGATCCATCCTGCGGCAAGTCCGCTCGTCATTACTCCGATATAAAGAGACGCCTGATGAATCGAAAGCGCAAGAGCCCGTGTCGATTTGTGCCAAGACGCGATCAGGGCTGTTGCCGCCGGACCGTAAAACGATTCCCCGCCTGCGGTCGCGACACTGCGGAAAAATACAAGACTCGTCAATCCGCGGCACAGGCCCGTAAACATGGTCGAAAGACTCCAGAAAAGAATACTGGACGTAATGACCCATTTTTTGCTGAAGCGGTCTCCGACGAAGCCCGCGATCGGAACCATGAGCGCAAGCGTAAAGAACAGAACAAACGCGGTCAATCCGATCTGGGTATCGGTTAATCCGAGATCCAGTTTGATATCGCCGGCAACAATTCCGAATATTGCCCGATCCGCCTGATGAAAAAAATAGGCGAAAAAAAGGAGGGCAAGGAGTTCCCATTTGTAGAATCGGGAAAATGAATTCATGGTTCTGATTTCTGTTGATCTGTCTTGTGTGATTCACTCGCGGCACAATATTCGAAAGGCGTTTTCAGACACCGGCCCGGCGCTTTCGGATTTTCTCCACGGACCACGCGGCGGGCGATGTGATCTTCTTTTTCGATTCCGGCCAGGGCTCCATTTCTTCCAGCGTCTCATAAAGAGTGATACAGGCGGTTTCGTAATCGACCTCGGCGAGTTCCGCGATCAGGCGGACCGATCGGTCGATCAGTTTTTTATTGGAGGCTTCTACGTGCGCCATCCAGTTGCCCGACAGGCGTCCGATCCGTCCGAGCGCGGCGGTTGAGATCGTGTTCAGAACGAGTTTGGCGGCAAGATGTCCGAAAAGATCCAGCGGCGTTTGCGGCAGATCCAACGATAAGGTCCATGTGTCCGGTTCGTTCGGAACAGATCCGGAGACAATTTGCAGTTTTTTCCGCGCTTCAAAATTCTTCATGCAATCGAGAAACGCATTTGTCCAGGGATCATTCGTCTTTTGAAAATGATCGACTTCTTCTCCGACGAGAAATGCAACGGCGGCGTTCGGCTGACGCGCAATTCGGGACGGATCCGGTTCGTTTCCGATCTCAAATCGATACAAAGCCTTTCGGTCGAGCTTGGGCGGATCCGCGATCAAATGATCGGGTCCGTTCATGGCGCGGTAATCATCGCTTGTCCAGGTCAAACAGCGCGGATCCTGTCCGAGAAGCTCCTTCCATGCGGGCTGTGTCGATCGAATCGGCGTCTTCACGTACGACCACGGGATCGGCGCGTTGACATCATCTTTGGCCCTGAACGCGGGGGTCTTGAACGTTGGGGCCCTTTCTGTTGTATCGGTAAATATATCGAGCAGATATTGATCCGCGAAATAGGTGATCAGCCCGTTCGCCTTATACAGATCCGATTCGAATCGGATGTAATCGGAAAGAACGGCCCTGTTTTCTTTATTCTGAAGCTGGTGAAGCAGTGTCTTAAAAAGATCCGCGCTTCTTTCCGGCGATGTGTCAAGACCGAGCCGCCGGATCTGATCCGGAGATGCCCAATTTGCGAAAAGATTCAAAAAGGCGGATTCACAGGCGATTCCGGCGACCAGCAGTTCCATTGTTGTCGCCTGCATACGGGTCGATCCGGCAACCGCCATCGGACCGGTGGAGATATCGAGCACATTGACTCTGGGATCCGTGATCACTTCGGCACTTCGTTTTACGTGCCGGACAAGGACATCGGCCGGATTATTGAAGAGGAAGCTGACGGAAGCGCCGCAATCGAGTCCGGCGTGAATGGTGCCGATCACCGACGAGGTCTCTCCCCCTTCGCTGATCGCGACGATCAGATCGTTTTGTGTGATCCCTGCTTCGACCATTTGACGGCGTCCGAATTCGATATAATCTTCAAAGGATTCGACGGATCGGATCAGGGCGAAATCACCGCCGGTCATTACCGCGTTGGTCTGCTCTTTAAGACGAAGAATATTTTCGGACAATTCGGGACAGATCTCAAGGGCTTTCGCGCAGAAACGGCGCGCCGCGGAATCGAGCAGGATCGAGAGCCGGCCGGTTGCGCCGCAGCCGCTGAAATGGATCCGGTTCCCATTGGAAAGGACACGGGTCATCTCGAAAACGAGCTTTGCGAACGGATCCGATTTCAGAATACGATCGAGAACAGGGGGAATATCATCATCGACGGACTGGATCATTTCGACCGCGGCGGGAAGATCGGTTTGTAAAGCGGTCGAAAGGGTTCGCGTCTTCGGATGCGACTGTTCGGTCGGAAGACAACCGAGGTGGAATTCGGTTTCGGACTCAATAAAATAGTGGGCCTTTTCCTGCGGAGAGAGTGATTTCATCGTTTTTATCCTCGATTCGGTTCAATTTGCGGAGGAAAGCGGCGATTTTCGAACGGGAACCGCCCTTCCCTCTTCTTTACTTGGAATTATACCCCCAATTTTTCCGGATGATAAGAGTCGATTATGTAAACTGACTAATCGATTTTGTAAACCGCGATGGATCTCCCGAGAAGTCCCTGTATCCTCTTTGGCTCCGAATGGGGCCTTTTGATTAGTGATTAGTGAGGGACCGGCGGTTATCTTGGACTTTCCGCTTTTGAAAAAATCCTTGGCGGCAACGCCGCCGTTCTGTGATGGACGCAAAGTTTAGAAAAAAG
>JAUNSU010000072.1 GCA_030539035.1 Planctomycetia bacterium | reverse complement strand
CAACCGCGCGGCAGCGCGTACTGGATGCAACGTCTACGTTGCCCAACGGGAGCGGGTCTTCGGCAACCGCGCGGCAGCGCGTACTGGGAGCGGCGCCTCGCCGCCGCCGGGTGCCCACTCAACACTAATCACTAATAAAGATTCTGATCCCGAAAGATGAAATCAGAACATGGGATTGAGAAGATCCAGCGTTTTTTCGACCAGGAGCTGACCGCCTTCGGCGCCGACGTGATTACTCTGGGGAATCGCGCCGTATCCGCCCCTTTTTGCGGCGTCTTTCGTGGGTACATATCCTCCCAGCTTTCTGTTGTCCGCAAGCTGGACAATAAAGGTCTGAAGCGCTTTACTCCGCGCCTTGATCTGTATTCCAAATCCCGTATAAAGTTCAAACGGATTCGTACAGAGTGCCGTCTCTCCGATCCGCAGAACATGAACCGGAACCGGATATGTCGGATTTTCAACTCCCTGCTGAGCTTCATACCGCTCTACGACCCGATGCGTCCAGGCGTAAAGAACATGCGGACCGCCGGCCCCTTTGTCTTTTGCTTCCTTGCGCTTTTTGTCATAAGATTCCGCCTGCTTTTTGAAGTTTTCATAAAGTTCTTTCGGGATCTTCTGCTGGGGAAGATCCATTATCGCAAACCGATGGACAAGAGGCACATTCGGCGTTTTTGCCTTTTCGGCGCAAGGATAGGTTTCCTCGACAGCACATACAATTCTTCGCGCGGCTTCCGTAAGATTATCGATATTGCGCAGACGGGCCATTCGCGATTCCGCTTCCTTCTGATACAATGGACGAGGGGACATATCGCCGGCAGCACCGCAAAGACCGAGAACACAAACCTCTTTTCCGTATTTTGCCTGAATCATTTGCCGAACCGGATGCCAGAAATCGGCATTGACGGTCGAGCGTCCTTCGACCATCTGGGAAGGACAGCTTACGTTAATGATCATTGCGAGCAAAGTATTTTTTTCGTCCCAAAAGTACATGGTATTGACATCATGATCTTCGACCCCTTCGATTGCGCGGAACGTCGGCGTATTTGTTGCGCCGTACATAATGGCCGATCCGTTTTGATAGACAGCCCTTCGATTGTAGGCGACAACGGCCTGTCCGAGACCGTAAGAGAATTGCGCTTTGACCCGGCTTTTCCAGGCGGCGACGATACCAGGAACGATCTTTCGGGCCATAAAAACGACGGCTTCATCGCCGGTCATTACATCGGTGCGATCGGAAATATAGCTGTTCGCGGTAGCAAGTGAAGTGTGCGTATGAGTCGCGGAAAGGATCAGTTTATTCTCGGCATCGAATTCGGGAAGCGCCTTTTTGAGCTCGTCCCGAATCTTTTGATTCAGAGAAACCGTAATGCTGCAAACATCCAGAGCGGCAAAAATCGCGCAATCGATCTGCTTTGATCCTTCACGGGATTCCAGAGCGAGGATGTTTGCGAGAACAGGAGTTTCTGTTTTATTACTGATCCGTGTACGCATCTGTCCTTGCAGATAAACAGGCCGATCCGGAGTGAAATCGGCAACGGCTTTTCCAACATAGAATTCCGCAGACCAGATTGGCGACGCAGAGAGTAATATCAGCAGAAAAATCGATCGAATGATAATTGGATACTTCATGGCAGGTTCCTTTGTTTGGGGTTAATAAAGACGGACAGATTCAAAATGAAACAATTTTCATTTTGAATCTGTCCAGTATATCATATCGATTACGCGATTTCAAGTACTATACTCATACTGAAAAAATATTTTTGTATGGAACCACGGATGGTCTGTTGGCGGATCCGATATTTTTACAAAAATCCGGCGCTATTTTTTTTCTCGCCGAGGGGGCTTTTGAAATATCTTACATCGTGAAGTAATAAGTCGGAATTTTTTATTTTGTTTGTTTTGTTCGATATTGATATTTCTGATTTAAGAAGACCGGGAAGGGCCGTCCGAAAGACCAGCCTCGGCATGGGCAGTGCCAATGAAGAAAGCGACCAACGGAAGCGGGTCTTTGGCAACCGCGCGGCAGCGCGAACTGGGAGCGGCGCCTCGCCGCCAGCCTCGGAGAGGCGGCACCATGCATAACCCCATGCGCAAGCATGGGGTACCGACCTCATGATCCAAGAGCATCGGAGATGCGGCACAATAAAAAAGGGTAAAACAAAGATCCCTGAGAAGAGTTCGAATCACAACGCTTTTTAGAGATTATTACCCGTTTACAGAACGGCGGCGCTGCCGCCGGGTGCCCGGGACGGGCACCGTCCCAGCGCTCGGGTTCGAACCGTGTTCCCAAATCGATATCTTCACCGCTTCCCCGGGTTAATGGGAAGTTGTATTTTTTATAAACTCCGCGACCAACGGGAGCGGATCCCCGGCAACCGCGCGGCAGCGCGAACTGGGAGCGGCGCCTCGCCGCCCGGGTTGATGGGAGATTGCGCTTTTTAGAGATTTAGCCTTTTTTTGTACTGCCCTACAGGGTAACGGTTTCGTTTCCGACGGAGGATCCGAGTGCGCCCCAGACGCCCCAGGGAGATTTGCCGATATAGAGTCGGTATTTGGATCCGGTTGCGGTAGATGTTGCTTTCGTTAAATCTCCGCAGTCGATTGTATCGGGAATGAAGCGGACACTGCCGTCGACCATAGCGCAGTTTATTCCGCCGTTGTGATAGCTGCTTGCGGTTACGAACGCGTTGGAATCGGTGATACCGTGAACGCTGTTGTAGCAGGAAGGCTGATTCGGGGGAAGAGTCGCGACAAAAAGGGAATGCCAGGCTCCTACCTGGTAACAAAGGCCGGGATAACGCCGTCCATCACTGGGAGCAGTAGTAACAATCAAGGAGCTGTCGTCGGGGTCTCTTGTCGCGTTCATACATTTTGAAGGTGAAGTCGAATCCCCTAAGCCAGAGAGATAGAATATCCCTCCTTTTACGGGATATCGGGTTCGTGCAGAATTGGTGGGCCATACTTTTCCTTCGGCGATCATGATCGTATTGCTGGTTCCGTCGAGGATATCCGCGAAGGTGATCTTTTGAATCGCCGTTCCATTATCGTAATACTGATATACACCTCTGGGCGAGGCGACGCTAAAGCCACCGCCTCCGTGAATATCGCCGCGGCATCCGCGATAGCTGGTCGCAATTCTGGATCCTCTTGCGGAAGGTGCGTTGGGATCGGAAGGACACCATAAAGCCGGAATTGGCTGGCATGTCCCGACCGTAGTTCCCGTTGACCAGATATTACGGGCGCCCGATGTGCTTTGCGGCGTTTTGTAATCTTGCAGACTGGCTTCAAAAATACTGACCTGTTCGATATAAGGAAGAGTCGGAAGAAGCCAACTCGTGAACTGGCGCCAAAAACCGCATTCTATACTTGAGCTCCAACTGGCGCTAAGGTATTCAATCCCTTCATACATGGTGAGTCCGCCCGAAGGAGGAATAAATCCGTAGACATCGTAATGATTATGCTGGGCCAACGCGACCTGTTTGATTTTATTGGAGCACTCCATCCGTCGGGCCGCTTCCCGCGCCGCCTGAACGGCAGGCAAGAGAAGGCCTATGAGAATTCCGATAATCGCGATCACGACAAGAAGTTCGACCAGGGTAAAAGCGCGGGCCTTTGGAAAATTTCTATTTTCGCCCCCCTCCCCAATTTGACATTTGTGAAGTTTCATGGTTCAGTTCTCCATTTCTTTTCAGATAAAAGGTGAAAAAGGATCCTTAAAAACGATTCCAGGTAAATCGAACACGAAAATATTACGGATTATCTGTCGGAATGGATGTTTTCAACTCTTTTCCGACCTTGAATACGAATCGATTGCTCTTTTTTTCGACATTGGCGGTTAAAGGTGTCTTCTCACGGTCCTCATAGATATTATCGATCAATGAGAAGCGTTTTTCCTTGTTTTTTTTCCATTCATTATAAAGTTTTTCGGATTCCGGACTGGTCGGCTCGCCGGGATAAGGGATGCCTTCGGAAAGAATGGCCGAGATGATCACGCGATAATCTCCAGCGGGGATCCCATCGAAGGATCCTTGAGTCCGAAGTTGGGCGGATCCATTGGCATCGGTGGTTCCGACGCAGATCCAGCGCGCGAACGTGGTATCGTTGTTGAGAAATGTAATGGAAGCGTTCGTGAGCGGTTTGCCGTCGTCGTATTGAACCGTTGCGGAAACGGAATAGATCCGCGGCATATCCTTGGGATATTTTGAACTGCATCCGGTCAAAATCAGAAGATTAAACAGGATCAGTCCGCAAAACAGCATCGACAATGTTCTCATTTCATACTCCATGGAAAATAAGCTGGGTAAAATAGAAAAACAAACAGTATTATTTCGTATTGGATTCGTAATGACGCGAAAAAAAACGGGATCCGGGGATTCCATTTTGATCGCTTGCAAATCCTCTTTTGATTCTCTTATTATAATATAATCAAATCAGGACCCGGCGTCAAGATGTTTTTCTTTAAAAACCGGGGACTGAGGAATGATTGGCAATTTGCAAAAATAGGGGCAGTTTTTTAAAGCGGTTCAATCATCTTCGGTATCCGGCTCGATAACGGAGATCTGCCCTTCTTCGATACGGAGACCGCGATATCCCTGGAGCATAAAGGGGGTCAAGTCTCTTTTGATCGCTTTGAGATCCATCGCCAAATATCGGGCAAGATCTTTCAAGGAAGCGCTCTTGCCGAATTTGTCGAGAAGAACGAACTTGACGAAATCCCCAAAGGACTTGATCTTGGCCTCTTTACGGAGGAATCCGAAGATATTTCTGTTGTTTCCCCAAAACGCGAACTCTTTGAATTTCATGAGCATGGAACAGAGAAGTGTTCGAGTCCATGGAATTCGATTGGCAAGGGGCGGAAACTTGCGCCGATATTTTTCATAAAACCCGATGACACTTCCGAAGGGGATTCCCTTGGCGCATTGATCATTCCAGTAGTTTTCGACGAGTTCCTGAAAGACCTTTTTCTTTTTTCGGGTCCATCGAATGGTTGCCGCGTGGACATAAGTCCCATTTCCGCAGGCGTGAATTTCCGGCCCGGAGATGACTTTGTAAATGGCGGATTGCGGGAACCCGAGCCGTCCGGCAAAATGATCAAGAAGGGTTTTTGAGCTGACAGGACGATCGGATTCCATAATGAAACGCAAGATCCGTTTGGTTACCTGATTTTTCAGACTTCGACTGCTTTCGTCTTCCTTTTTCAGGGAGATGACGGGGAATCCGAGCGTGAACTCTTCATCGGCGAACCGTTTGAGAACATGATAGAGCATACGGGAATCGAGGATACCCATCTGATCGCACTGTTCACGGAGATCGGCCCAAACTTCGGTAATGGTCAAATGGTCGATTCCGCGGAGTTTTTTCTCGATTTTTTCGACAAGGGTACGGAATTGGGGCATCGCGGGATCAAACTGATCGAACAGAATATATCCTCTGCGGGTCGCGATCAGGTTTGTGAGCGAGATTGTATTTTGAATATGCTCATCGCGAAGGCCGAGAGAGCGTCCGAAAGTTTTCAGGGCTTCGCTGGTAACGAATCCCTCATTTTTTCGGACATAATCTTCAAGGATCTGCGCGTTTGAAATTTTTTGATTGATCCCTGTAAATCCGATATAGGGACTTCTCTGGAAAGTCAACGCGGGATTGGCACGGCACTTCAGACAGGCGAACAAAGCGTAGACATTCGGGATTCCCTGTGCGGTACATTGTTCGCGGTGGATGAGAAAGATTCGATTGAGGCGCATTTGCGGCACATGAGTTTTTCGGGCTCTTTCAAGGAGATCGCGTTCGATGATCTCAAGGATCGGCGCTTCCGTTTTCACGAAATCCTTATAGACGTACATACTTTCGGAATTCATTCCGCCGCGGTTCCAGAGGAGGATCTCTTTTGTATGCTGCAGGGAATTTCCGGCGGTCGTTTTGATCTGCTTTTCCGTGATCTTCAAACGGGGATTGAGTTTTTGAACTTCGGCTAAAATTTCTTTTTTGGCAAGCGGCCGTTCCGCACCTTTCAGGGCCATCAGGATCGATTCGTATAATCCCAATTTCGGATTGAGGCGGATCACCTTGTTTTTCCGGAAGTCCCTGAATCGGGGATGGACTTCATAGAGCCAGGCGAAAAGGGCGGGGGTAAATGCTTTTTTTCGAGCGGGGCATTTTTTGCATTTACAGATCTCCGGAATCATTTTCTGCATTTGCGCGGCGAGTTTTTCGATACTGAGCACGTCGCCTCTTTTTTCGAGTTTTTGGGAATACTCTTCCAGAACGTTCATAAAATCGGCGCACTGATCACAACGGTAATTTGTAAAGCAGACGTAATCATGCGCGATAATTCGGAAGCGGTCGGGAAGGATCTCGATGAAGTTTTCAAGGAAATACTTTGCGCTGAGGAAGGACCATTTATTCCGTTCGGCAAAGGTTTGATAAAGGAGGTTGATTCGGGTAAATCCACCCAACTCGGTCAAGATCTCCGTGATATGATTTTCGATCGGTTCGAGCCGTGCTTTCGCGGTTCCGATCTGCCGCCAGATACTGTGTTCGATCTGCCGGATCCGTTCCCGTGTGATACCGAACATCTTTCCGACTTCATCGAGGGTTTTTCCGGCCGCGCGTTCGATCAGGATTTGGCATCGTCTGTTTTTATCGATATGCAGCTGGGTCCACCGATCATTCTTTTTCAGTGTGTGGGTAAGGAAATCGATCAGAGAGGCTGCAAAGTCGGTCGAGGAAGCAAGATCCGGTTCGAATCGTTTATGCTTGTTGTCGAGGAGAAATTCTTCCAGAACAGTTCGTACTGTGGAATAGATCTCCGGAGTGCAGAATGAATACTTTTCCATAAAGGACTTCGGCGTAAGGAGAAGCTCTCCGAGCGTGATCAGCTGCGCTTTCTGGAAGAAAGCCTGGATCCTTTTGGCGAATACCAGACTGGAAAGAGGCGTTTTCGCGCAGAAGGAAGAATGGAACCGATCGATCGTGAACCCTTTATTGAAGTGATTGGAGAAGAAGGGAAGACTTCGAACGGATTGTTCCGCAGCTTCTTTTTCCCAAAGGAGATAGAGGGGATTTTCGACGGGCCGAACGATCGGGCCGGAATTGCCTCCTGATCCGGATCGATCGGGAGAAACAAGGAGTTTTTTACGAAGATCCTTTTGTTTTTCGATGAGCGGCGCGGCAATGGATTCGTATTTCTCATTGATCAGGAGCATTCTTAAATCGGTAAAGAGAAATTCCTGGATCGAGGTCATTCCGAACGCGGTGAGAAAATTTTGCTCTTCGTTCGCAAGATCGGAATACATCATCAGAGGCTGTTCGAGTTCATTCCACTCTTTCATCAAGAGAGGACCGTATTGTTCGAACAGACTCTTTTGTTTTTCGAACAGACCGAGATAGGTTTTTTTTCCGACCTTGTTTTGCATTTTGAAGAGCCGGATCTCATATTGAAGGAATTCGCGTACGGTATTGATATTGACATCGCGGAGCGCATTGAATTCGCGTGTGGTCCAGTCGAAGATCGAGATATAATCGTCGAGCGTATTTGAGAATCGGGCTCCGTCGCCGGTATTGATTCCGAACGCAGTTCGTCTTTTTTCTTCCTGAATTTTTTTGAGTTTAAAGAGTTTGTGTTTGCCAATACCGGGAAAGGATCCGAGCCGTTCGGGATTGCAGTTGATAAAATCTTCCACGGTTTCCACATGAATTTTTTTCAGGGCTTCGATCTCTCTTGGATTCAGTCCGAGATCGAGGAGCGGTTCATCGAGATCGGGGATCTCCATGTCGAGATTGATCTTTTCGCCGGGACTTTTCTTTTGCAGAAATTCGACAAGATCTTTCTGTTTTTTGACCAGGGAAAGGTAAGTGGTTTTTCCGACATAGAACAGATTTAACACGTTGGAAAGATCACATTCGGCAAAATCTTGAACGTTCTGAATTTTCAAAGATCGAAGAGCTCTTTTTTCCCTTGGACTGAACGAGATGATCAGTTGCCCGGCACCGGAGGCGGCGATTTTCTGTTTTTTTGAATTTTTCATATTTGCACACAGACTGTAAAAACTTATCTGAGATCCAAAACGGAATCATCAACAGTTCCGCGGGGGGAACGCATTGATCCGGCGATCGAACGGGGACACGAAATTTGCGGGGCGCGTTCGTTGAAAACGAATTTTTGCTGGACATCCCGGCTCTGAAGAAGTACCGGGAGCAGGGTCGAAATTATTTCTTTTGCAGGAGGTCCTGATAGAGATCGGCGTATTTTTTGGCACTTCTGCTCCAGGACCAATCCTGGGCCATTGCGATTCCCATCATTTTCTTCCAATCATCTTTTCTGTCGTAAAAGCAGTGAATGGCCCATTCGAAAGCTTTATTGAGATCGTCGGTGGTTGCCGCATGGAAGCAGAAGCCGTTTGCGATTCCTCTTTGGATATTTTCATCGGATCCATTGATTACGGTATCGGCCAAACCGCCGGTTAAACGGACCAGCGGGAGCGTTCCGTATCGTTGACTGTACATCTGATTCAAACCGCAAGGCTCATATCGGCTTGGCATCAGGAAGAGATCGGCTCCGGCTTCTACACGATGGGACATACTGTTCGAGAAGGCCAATCGCACGGCGATGTTTTCGGGATACCAGGAAGCGAGTTCATGGAAACGTCCTTCGAGCCAGGAATCTCCTGTTCCGAGGACGACGAACTGGACACCGAAGCGCTGGACCCAGATCCCGGCGAGCTGCGTAATCAGATCCAATCCCTTTTGAGGATCAAAGCGGCTTACAATTCCGAGAAGAGGAACTTCCGGGCGTTCGGGGAGTCCCCATTCCTGCTGCAGCGCTTTTTTGCACTTCGGTTTGTTCTCGAAAACGGAATTTTGATCGAAGCAGACATAAGGATCGGAAAGGGCGGGATCGTTTGCGGGATCCCATTCATGGGTATCGATTCCATTTAAAATACCATGGAGGACTTCACGCCGGTACCGCAGAACCCCTTGCAATCGTTCTCCGAATCCTTCGGTTTGGATCTCTTCCGCGTATCGGGGGCTTACCGTGGTCAATACGTCCGAGAAAGTGATCCCGGTTTTCAATAAATTAAGCTGATCGTAAAATTCCATTTTATCGTAAGTGAAATACTTCCAGTCCAAGCCGGTAAGATTCATGTCCCATTGCCAGAAACGTCCCTGATGCCGGAGATTATGGATCGTAAAGACCGATTTGATCCGGTCGTAGAGAGGTGCGTCTTTGGTATTTCTCACATCATAATCTTCCAGCATTCCAAAGCCCGCGAACGGATCGCTGAGATCCTGGAATTTGGAAGAGGATTTGTACATGGTTTGCAAGTAGGCGGGGATCAATCCGGTTTGCCAATCGTTCGCGTGAAGGATATCGACTTCCAGATTTAAAAGCCGAATGGTCTCCAGAACGGAACGGCAAAAGAAGACAAAACGTTCGCAGTTGTCCTGATAATCAACACCGCGGGAATTGTAAAGACCTTCCCGATGGTAGTAAAGATCATGTCGGACAAAATAAACAGGAACGTTCGTGTTGGGGAAATGGGACTTCAAAAGTTCTCCGTAAACGATCCGGTCCGCGATTGGAATGGTAAGCGTTTTTCCCGTCGATTCAATCGGAACGCCGACGTTTTCAATTCCGGAATACGCAGGCATAATCACCGATACATTATGTCCCTGCTCGGACAATGCAATTGGAAGAGCACTGCAAACATCGGCAAGTCCTCCCGTCTTTGCGAAAGGCGCCGCCTCACTGGCTGCAAATAGTATATTCATCTTTTGCCCCTTTTCAAAAGATCAAAATTCCAAAGATCGTTGTACAATTTGACGATTATCCGGAATTTTATAATGGAAACTCGTTTTGATTACCGAATATATACCACTTTATTTGGAAAATTCAATATCCCTCATTCATTTATCCTATTATACCATAAGTAAATCATATGTGTAGATATATCACCTCATTCTTTAAAAAATCTTAAAAAAATTAGAGAAATTTTAAAAAATATGTCAATATAAATAGTATATATAGAATAGAAAAACTGTGAACAAGGAGAGATCAGAAATTTTTGATCGGAAAGGGCAAAAATCTGAAATTTTTCCAAAATTGACAAATTGAACAGATCCTGTAAAATGAGGACTTGTCAACTGGCTGTTTGGAAAAGGAACCTTCATGGAAATTTTAAACGTATTTATTAAGGGCTGAAGAATGAACGCGGCGAAAACGCAAGCTGTCGAGGAAGAGATGCAGCGATCCCGACCGGAAACGTGGGTTCACGACCCCTTATTTAATATTGTGCTTTATGAGCCGGAAATCCCGTGCAATACAGGGACAATCGGACGCACCTGTCTTGGGGTTGGCGGTAAACTTTGGCTTGTTCGTCCCCTTGGATTTCAGATCACTGATCATCAGCTCAAAAGGGCCGGTCTGGATTATTGGCCTCATCTCGATTGGGAAGCTGTCGATCACTGGGATCATTTTCTTCGCCGCTTTTCCGAAAGTCTTCAGGATCTGAACAAGGAACTCAAGGAGCGGCAAGAGGCGCAGCGGGATCCCCGTTTCTGGTTTTTTACAAAAAAAGCGGCGCATTTGTACTACAATATCGAATATCACAGGGGAGATGTCTTCGTTTACGGACGGGAATCCGTTGGACTTGCGCCCGAGATCCTTGAAAAATACGCGGAAAATACTGTAAGGATACCGACATTGAATACTATTCGGAGTTTGAATCAGTCGGTAAGTGTCGGAATTTCGATTTTTGAAGCAAAAAGACAACTCGAAATGAAAGAATAGCGAAAAAACTTCTTTGTCTAATCAGCCCATTCTGTCTATAAGGAATTATTGGATTTCTTTTCTCTGTCTTTTATAATTCTTTCTTTTATGTCGATTTACTATATTATCAGATCTGTTTGTTTGTGCAGGGCGGGGCAGCCGGTTTATTCAGATCTGTTTTGAAAATAATATTAACAGGGAAACGGATCAAAAGAACAAAAAACGCGGGCAGTTTGTTTTTCGGTCGGGATTCCCGGTTTTTACGTGATCTGAAAGGGGTTTTTGATGAAGGAAGCGGAATATTCACTGAAGTATTACGAGGAGAGCGACAGTACGGAATCAAGGACATCAATCCAATCTCCATTGGAAATTTATCTGAAGGACATCAATGGAACGGCCCTTCTTACTGCGCAGGAAGAGATGGAATTGGCGGGCGCGATCGCCGATGGGGATCTTGAAGCACGGGACAAGATGGTGCGGGCCAACTTGCGGCTCGTTGTCAATATTGCGCGGGGATATACGGGCAAAGGGCTGAATCTTCAGGATCTGATCGAAGAAGGAAATCTCGGACTTCTTCGGGCAGTAGAAGGTTTTGACGCAACGATGGGGACCCGATTTTCTACTTACGCAAGCTATTGGATCAAGCAATCGATCAAACGGGCTCTGATCAATTCGGGAAAAACCATACGGATCCCGGCCTATATGGTCGAACTTTTGTCGAAATGGCGGCGAACAACGAATCGTTTGTCCGAAGAATTGGGGCGAACTCCTACTCCGGAGGAAATCGCGCGGCGCTTGGGAATTCCGAAAAAAAAGGTCCCGATTATCAAAAAAGCGATCCTGATCAATAATACGATCCCCCAAACCGAACAGACAGAATCCGGATGGACACTGGGGGAAATGCTTATGGATGAACGGTCTCTTTGTCCGGATGAAGAGATGCTGGCAAACGATAATCTGAAATTCGTGCTTGAACAACTGGATCTTATGGATCCCCGTGAAGCGGCCGTTCTCCGAATGCGGTTCGGGTTGGGCGATTGCGCCGAACAGACGCTCAAAGAAATCGGGGAAACTTTAGGCCTTACTCGCGAACGGATCCGGCAGATAGAAACCGATGCTCTTGCCCGACTGGCCGAAGCCCTCGAAGAAGGACGTCCCGTCGCTCCAAGCAGTAATCCCTGGTGATTGGAACCGCAGGTTTATCTCTGAAAAATAGAGGAGGCCTCCATATGCGCCTCCGACGCTGTTCCCCGCTAATCACTAAACACTAATATTCGCGTGATTCCTGTTTTCGGGGGATTTCTTTTTATTTCCTCTTCCTGTATAATATAATATTGGATGTTGGTTGCCGAAATCCCTGTATTTTTATGGAAAGGACATTGAGAATGAAATCCCGCAATATTCTGCTTGTTTTATTCAGCTGGATCGGTCTTTCTCTTCTTCTTTATGGAGAGGAACAAAAGGAAAAGATCAATATTTGGCCGAACGGTGCAAAGCTCGAAGAGGGAAAAACGGAACCGGTCGAGGTGAATCTTCTCGTTTATCTTCCCGAAGAATCGAAGGCGACCGGACAGGGGATCGTGATCTGTCCCGGCGGAGGATATGGTGTTCGGTGTATCGATACCGAAGGATATCCGATCGCAAAATGGCTCAATGATCATGGGATCGCCGGTTTTATTCTGGAATATCGTCTTCCGCAAGGAAAAAAGGTGTACGCTCCCTTGAATGATGCGCAAAGGGCGATTCGTACTGTTCGGGCAAACGCCGCGAAATGGAAGGTGAATCCGCACAAGATCGGAATTATCGGTTTTTCCGCAGGCGGACATCTCGCTTCTTCCGCGATTGTTCATTATGATTCCGGTAATCCGGCCTCTTCCGATCCGATTGAAAGGGTCTCTTGCCGGCTGGACTTCGGTATTCTCGTTTATCCCGTTGTCGATTTCGTGAGCTTTGGACATAAAGGTTCGTGTAAAAATTTACTGGGAAATTCGCCTTCTGAGGATCTGATCCGATATTTCTCTAATCATAATTGGATCGATGAAAAGACGCCGCCCTGTTTTCTTACCCATGCGAAGGACGATAAAGTCGTTCCGATCTCGAACAGCCGGATCTTCGCGGAACAGATGAAGAAATATAATCGTCCTGTCTTTCTTATGGAACATGAAAAAGGTGGACATGGACTCTTTGGCTGCAAAGGTCCGGTTTGGGAAACATGGAAAAGCCGTTGCATCGATTGGCTGAAAACACTGAACGAACATGAATAATAAAAAGAAGATCGTAATTACAGGAGCATCCGGCGGGATAGGAAGCGCGATTGCGCGCCGGATCGCCGGATCGGATACGCTGCTTGTTCTTCAGGCGAATCAACGCCGGCAGGAAGCGGAGAATTTGGCCGGAGAACTTCGAAAAAAAGGTGCGGATGTTTATCTGTGCGGAGCCGATTTTACTTTGATCGAAGATCAGCGGCAATTTGGAGAATTTGTCCTGTCGAAAGATCCGGACGTTCCTTTGTGTTCCCTGATTAACGCGGCCGGACTGGATCTGATGAGGGAAGAGATCAAAAAGCTCTCCTTTGATGAAAAGCTGGATCGGATTTTGGAAACGGATCTTCGATCGGCGATACGGCTTTCAAAAATGCTCGGCCCCGCAATGAAAAACGATTCCTTGCGGAGCGGGGAATCGGGAACGATCCTGTTTTTCGGATGGTCCGGGATCGATCGCGGAATGGAAGGGGAAACGGCCCAGATCTATTCGGCCGTGAAAGGGGCAATGGTCGCTTTTATGCGCTCTTTCGCGTATGAAATGGCGCCGGAAGTCCGCTGCTGTTCTCTTTCACCCGGCTGGATTCGGACTTCCTGGGGCGATCGGGCTCCGCAAAAATTTCTGGATCGCGGATGCCGCGAATCTCTTCTTCATCGATGGGGATCCGCAGAGGAAATCGCGTCCGCTGTTCACTTTTTGATCTCGCGTGAGGCCGGCTTTATTAACGGACAGAATATTACTGTCGACGGCGGCTTTTGCAATTTAACGGAGGAACGGTTCAAATGAAAAAATATCTGATGCTCGGTTTGTTTTCGTTCCTTTTGGGAGGAATGGTGTTTTTTATGGATTCTGTAAACGGAAAAGAAAGTATTGCGGATCCCGAAATCGCGCTGGAAGATCCTGAACTCGACGCGGGAATCGATGCCTGGATGAAGGGAAATGTCGAAAAGTGCTTTCAGCTCTTTGAAAGGGCCTGGAAAAAGAATCCCGATCTTTCTCCTCCCGATGTTCTGATCGCGCTTCTCTATTCCAATACAAAGCATTATGAAGAGGTGCGAAAACATCTGGAAAAAGCGGCGTTTGAACATTCTTCAGATCCGGAAGCCTGGTTCCAGCTGGCGGGGATCGCGATTCAGGAAAAGCGGCTTGTCGAAGCGGGACTCCTGATCGAACGGGGAGAAAAGATTCTCAATACCGCCGATCCGGACCGCAAGAGTTCGGAATCGCGTAAACGGTATTTTCAACAGGAACTTTTGACCCTTAAAGCCAATTTGGCCGAGAATCAGAATCATTTGGACAAGGCGGAAAAGTATGTTCAAAAGATCGTTGATGAAGATCCCGAAAATGATGAAGCCTGGTTGAGTTTGGGATATCTCTGTTTTAAACAGAAAAATTTCGAGGAAGCGAAAAAAGCATTTGATCGCGCGGCCAAATATAATACGAAGCGCCTTCCGGGCATTTTGGTCCTTGCTCTTTTACAGGAACAGGAAGGAAATACAAAAGAGGCGAAAGAAGCGATTGATTCCATGAGCGCTGCGGATCTTGAAGACAGCAGAATTCTTGGACCTGTCGTTCGTCTTTGGATGAAATGGGAAAAAATGGAAGAGGCGGAAAAAAAGATCGCGCAGCTGCAAAAGATGTTTCCGAACGCGGCGATGCCCTGGATCCTTGAAGGCGAATACGATCTTTATCATCATCAATACCGTCCGGCGGAAGACGCGTTCCGAAAAGCAATTACGATCGATTCGGAAAACGTTGAAGCGAACAACGGATTGGCACTTGCCCTTTGCGATCAGGGAAATCAGACGAAGCTCAAGCAGGCGCGCGAAATTGCCGAAAAGAATTGGGAACGATCTTACCGGACGCAGGAAACGTCGACGACTTACGCCTGGATCCTGTTCCTTTCCGGCGAAAAGAAGGAAGCGGATTCCCTCTTTGAGATCATGCTGCAATCGGGCAAGATCAATTCGCCCATCGCTTATTATCTCGCCGAGATCGCCTATTCCAAAGGGGACAAAAATCTTGCCCTGAACTTTCTGGATCTTGCTTTGGAATCGGAATCGAATTTTCCCAAAAAGGAAGCGGCCCGCGAACTGGTAAAGATCGTCGAAGAAAATTTGGAAAAAGAGAAAAAGGAAGCGAACGAAAGCCGATGAGTGAGGATTTTCTGGAATTGGTTGACACACATGCCCATTTGGACATGGATTCCTATGATGAGGATCGGCTCGAAGTGATTGAGCGATGCAAGGAAGGAATCTTTCCGAATCTTCCGGGCAAAAGAGAAACCGATCTTCCGTTTTCCTGCCGGATGAAAGCGATTATCTGTCCTGGGATTACACTGGAAACCAGCCGGAACGGGATCGAAGTTTGCCGAAAATCGCAAATTCTTTATCCGGCAGTCGGAATCCATCCGAATTACGCGAAAGATGTATCGGATTCGGAATGGAATTTTATCCGGGAATTGGCCGGACTTCCGGAAGTCGTTGGGATTGGAGAAACCGGCTTGGATCTCTATTGGGATTACGCGCCGCTTGAGAAGCAGATCGAAAATCTTTACAAACATTTGGAGATTGCCCGAAGTGCACAAAAGCCGATTCTGATCCATTGCCGGGAAGCGGAAAAAGAATTGCTCCCGATCCTGCGTGATTTCTGCAAATGGGATCCGAATCAAAAAGGTCCGGCATTAAAAGGAATTATTCATTCGTTCAGCGCAGATCCGGAAACCGCTCTGGAATGTATTGATCTCGGCTTTTATATCTCTTTTTCCGGGTCTGTATCCTATACGAACAAAAAATTTGCTCCTGTATGGGAAGCGGCGCGAATTGTTCCTGATGATCGGCTGCTTTTGGAAACCGATTCTCCTTTTCTTGTTCCTCATCCGTTCCGGGGAAAGCTGGAACGAAATGAACCTCTTATGTCTTTCTTTGCCGCGAAAAGACTCGCCGAACTTCGATCGGTTTCTCTTGAAGAGATCACGCGCCTTACCGCCGATAATGCTTTCCGTTTATTTGAATTGAAGGGTAAAAACAGATGAACCGGGAAATTTCAGACAAAAAAATTTGCGATAAAGAGATCCCGGATCCGGTGATTCGGCGTGATCTTTCCGAAGATCTGGTTCTTCTTGAACTGAACCGCCCGGACCGCTGTAATTGCTTTTCGTCCAATATGCTTGATCTTTTTCTGAAAGATCTGGAAGATCTGAAAAAAGAGGAAAAGGTCCGTGTTGTTCTGATCCGCGGAAAAGGAAAAGCATTTTGCAGCGGAATGGATCTGAAAGAAGCGATGGAGATGGAAAAAGACGGATCGGCTCCAAAGGGATTTTCCATGTCGAAGAAGGTGCATAAGGTTCTTGCCGGAATTTGCCAGCTGCCGCAAATTGTGATCGCGGCGGCAAACGGTCCGGCTTTCGGAGGGGGCGGCGGCCTGGTTTCTGTTTGCGATTATATTATCGCTTCCAGCCGGTTTGGAATCGGATTTACCGAACTGAAGCTCGGATTGGATCCGACCCTTCTTTATCCCTTTTTGAAGCGAAGAATTCGGAGATCTGATCTTGCGTCTCTTTTATATTTTGGATCCCCGATCAATGCGAATCGCGCGAAAGAGATCGGCCTGATTCAGGAGATCGTTCCGGAAGATGATCTGGAAGACCGGATGATGGAGGTTGCCCGGCAAGTTCTTGAAAAAGAGCCGGGAGCGCTCCGGTTTGCCAAAAGACTGATCGGCACGGATCTTCTTCCCGACGGGAATGAACTCGAAGATGCCTGGAAGCGGCATTGTGATTCTTGGATCACTCCCGCCGCTCAGGAAGGAATTCAGGCTTTTTTGGAAAAACGCGTTCCTCATTGGGATCAGGGATCATTTTGAATGATGAAAAAGGGACACAATTTGAAGTGATCATTGTTTTTTGATCGCTTTATTTTCTTCGGAAAGCCAATTCATTGCCTGAATAAAAATACGGGCGAATTCCGGCTGCTTCCAGGCGGAAGGACCATGTCCGAGCATATTGACGAAGATTGGACTGTTCCCGTATCTCCATGTCCAGGCGACTTGCCGGGTCGCTTTCGGATGATCGCTGGTCAACAGAACATGAACATCCGGACGAACAGGACATAATCCATAGGCTTCATCTTTAATGATAAATGGTTTGATGCCTTTTGTGATCGGATGATTGGGGTCGGCGATTTTGATATCAATATCGACATCATCAATAAAGGTCGATCGGGGATATTCTTTTCCGCGAAAGAGATTGATCTTCTTCATAAAGAAATCACGTCCGCCGATGATATCGTAATGTTCATCCCAATCCTGATGGGCGCTTAAATGATGGTGAAGAGCGAAAACGCCGATCCCCTGTCGAAGAAGATCGGTAAAATTCTTTTTCTGCTGATCGGAAAGGGGCGTATTATCCTGATCGTAAAGGAAAAGGACATCGAAATCGTTTTCCAGGCCGGGCGCGATTTTATTCCGATCTTTCGGAAGTACCGCACGGGTAATTTCCAACTGCGGAAAGGACGCGAGAAATTGATCAAACGCCGGAGCGTCGAAGGAATGTCCGCCGGATACAAAAAGGACCCGGATCTTTCCTTCCGCGGCAAAGAGATTCATTCCCGTAAGGAATAAACCGAAAACGACCGCGAATAAAAAGGCTTTTTGATTCCTTGAAAAACAGATTCGGAACATGTTTTCTCCTTTGTGCAAAAAACTGCCGTTGCGGAATTTCGAAAAAATACGGATTTTTTTATGAATTTTTATTTCCAAAGATCCTCGATCATTTTCAGGGTTTCTTCGGCGAGGACCTGTCCTCCTTCCGGCCCGACGATATTGGTTCGAAGCATTCCGCCGTAAGCGCCTCCCTTAACCCCGGTTTTTGTCGGAAGATAGGAACCGGAGGACCCCCAGTTCTGAAGAGTGTTTAATTTCTCCGGGTCGGAAGTGTCAAAATCTTTGCACCCGTTGGTCAATTGGGCAACAAACGTTTGAACCGCTCTGGATCGCGCTTTGATCTGAATGCCGTAAGCGGTGTAGTATTCAAATTGATTGGTGCAAAGGACGGTATCGCCAAGCCGCAAAACGTTGACCGGCGTTTTAAAGAGCGGCTGCGGATTCTTTTCCAGGGCCAAATAACGTTCGATGATCCGATCATTTCCGCGGGTCGTCGTGTTTTTCAGATCGCCAAGTTTTTTGTTTTCCGCGATTACTCTTTCATATTCTTCCTTTGTCGGAATTCGCTGGGGAAGGGAAAGGACTTTGTGCTGATGCTTCATGATGATCGAATCTTGCCGATCGGTAAAAGCATAGGGATAGACTTCTTCAATTCCCTGGAAGATCCTTCGGGCGATCTCTTCCGTATCCGATAAATTACGCAAACGGATCATCCGATTACGGGCAGCGGTATGATATGTCTGGTGCGGAGAAACATCGCCCGCCGCTGCGCAAATCCCGACGACAACAGTACTCTCACCATATTTTTTATGGACGAGATCCCGGACATCTCCCCAATAATCGGAAGAAAGATATTGATTATCATGTCGTTCGTTCTCCTGGGCCGGACAGGCGACATTGACCAAAAAAGCGATGGGGTGATCTTTTTCGTCCCAGAAGAACATGGATCCGACTTCATGATCCTCCGCGCTTTCGATTGATCGAAAAGAGGGGGTTCCGGTTTTACCATACATTTGGCCGGATCCGTTTTTGTAAACAGAGACGCGATTACAGGCAACCGCCGCGTTTCCCAATCCATAGGAAAATTTGGCTTTGCATCGGGAATTCCAGGCGGATTCCATTCCCGCGATGATCTTGGGAATGATCGATCGAACATAATCCGACGGCTTGGTGATCCCCTTCGGAACGGTATCCGGATCGTTTACCACTGGAGCGCAATGCGTATGGGTCGCGCAGATAAGAATTTTATTGATATCGAAGTCGGGAAACTTTTCGGAAATCGCTTTTCTCAGGGGAAGCATCAGGCCGGCGCGCACCGATACAAGATCGAAGGCAAGAATCATTGCCGATTCCGTTTTTCCTTTCGCTCCTTTGGATTCGATCGCGAGGATATTGACTTTCAGGGGAGATTTTACTCCCTTGGAGATCCGATAGGGAGACCATCCCGCGATGTAGACAGTTCCGGCCGGAGTAATATCCACTTCGGCGGCTCCAACTTTCAGTTCATCGCTTTTGCCTTTTACACAAAATGAGAAGATGAAAAGAAAAATGAACGCTGGGAACAAAAATTTTACGATCCGTTTCATATTACACCTCTTGTTCTTTTGTATTTACTGAAATTGTTCTTATAT
>JAUNSU010000198.1 GCA_030539035.1 Planctomycetia bacterium | reverse complement strand
CTTGTTTTTACGAGATATTTCCTTAAGTTGCGACGTATGGCCAAGATGACCGCCCCGAGCGATCTGAATTCCCTAATATCGTCGAGATTTTAAATCGTAGATTCTATGGTCCCAGCAGTCCCAGTAGTCCCAGCTCCTTTTTGAAACCACGGATGTTCGCGGATAACCACGGATGGTCCTTTGAAAAACCAATGTTTTTGAGAAGATCGGGGAATCAGAGCCTTGGGACCGCAGGCTTCCAGCCTGCAAGGCGGGACTCACCTCGCTAATCACTATTTATAAGTTCCGTTCGCTCCCTTCATTACGGGTTTGCGATCGACTGCGAATTTATCAGATATTCAAATTCAGTTATTTCGTATATTATATATCTCCTCTATACTTACCTTTTCTGCGCAATATTTAAAATATTTCTGCGCATTAGTTCATTGAAAACATCACTTTTTGACTGTAAAATGGTTCATCGGCCAAAATATTCGCTCAGCAGCCTCCACTATTTTCGAAAGAATTTTAGTAAGAACCGGAAAGGAACAGTATGTATTTTCGACTCAATATCCTCAAGAGATCGTATTCAATCTTCTTTCGATCCGTCCTTTTGACCGGACTGGGCCTTCTTCTTTTGCAGTGTTCACTCGAAGCGGCAAGTCCAGTGGAACCGTATTCCTCAGCGGTCAAAAAGCAGGAAACGGATTTCGCCGCAAAATGGATCGCATCCATTTTGAACCAGGGAAAAGGGAATCTTGCCCGATACGAGGCACAAATCCCCTTTCAATTTTTTATCGGAAAACGATCAAGCCGCGAATGGATCAAAACTGACAACGCAAAGATCGAATCCGATCGCTGGATCGAATCCGTTCGAAAGCACCGTCTGATCTGGAAAGATTCCGTTTCTTCCCTTGTCTGCGAAATGGAATTGACCGAATTTAAAGATTTTCCCGCTTTCGAATGGCTCGTTCGCCTTCGCAATGAAGGATCAGGCGATTCTCCGATCATTCATGATTTCAAGGCACTCGATATTTCCTGGAACGATCCCAAGGGAGGTGTTCCGATTCTTTACCGATCCATTGGCGGTCCGGCTTCGGAAATCGATTATACTTTTAAAACAGAGCCGATGCGGCAATCCATGTGGAATGATCGAAGAAAAGTCCGTATGGACACCAATTCCAAAGCCGCCTTTTTCGAATCACTCAATAATGTTTATATTCCGAACGACAGCCGTCCGTCCGCCGTTTGGCTCCCCTTCTTTAATTATCAGACAGGAAACGACGGCATCCTGATCGGACTCGGATGGAATGGACGATGGTTCACCGAATTTGATCATAAAGGAAAAGGGAAAACGACAGTGTCCGCCGGAATGGAATTTCTCAATACGAAACTTCTTCCCGGTGAATCGATACGGTCCCCGCTGGTTCTGATCGCTTACTGGAACGGGGAACCAATGCACGCACAGAATATGTTTCGTCAATTGATCCTTGCCCATCACGCTCCCCGGCAGCAAAACGGCGATCTTGTTGTTCCTCCCGTCTTCTGTCTAACCTGGGGCGGGGTTCCCGCGAAAAATCATTTGAAGACCATCGCAAAAATCGCGGAAAAAAAGATCCCCTTTGATGCCTATTGGATCGATGCCGGATGGTATGGAACCGGTACTGTTCCTTCGAATTCCGTTTTTCAGGGCGATTGGGGACCGATGGCCGGCGATTGGCGCGTGAATCGAAATTGGCATCCGGACACGCTTCGTCCGGTCAGTGAGGCCGCCGCGAAAGCCGGTATGAAATTCCTCCTGTGGGTCGAACCGGAGCGCGCTGTTCAAGGACGTCCGATCACACTCGAACATCCCGAATATTTCTATCCGACGGGCAATAAGAAACCGAACGCCGGACAGACTCTCCTCCTCAATCTTGGAAAAACGGAGGCGATGAATTGGGTCCTTGATACCGTTTCCAATCTGATCATTCAGAATAAAGTCGATTGGTATCGTGAAGATTTTAATCTGGATCCCCGTTTCCATTGGAACGAGGCCGATCCGCCTGATCGAAAGGGAATCGCGGAAATCCGATTCGTCGAAAATCTTTATCACTTTTGGGATACACTCAAGGAACGGCATCCCTGTCTTCAGATCGATAATTGCGCAAGCGGCGGAAGACGGATCGAACTGGAAACATTGACACGGGCAATCAGTCTTTGCCGATCCGATTACAACTGCTTTCCAATCGCCTCTCTGGAAGCGATTCAAGATCATTCGTACGGGATCTCTTATTGGATTCCATTGGAAGGAACGTTCAATATCAATCGTTCCGATATTGCCGATTCTTATGAAATGCGAAGCGGATTAAGTTCCGGAATGAGCATTCGCGCCGTGAATCCGGACCTCACCGAAGAGAAATGGGATCTGCTCCGACGCCATGTTCTTGAAGCGAAAAGAGCGCGTGATTATTTTTACGGGGATTATTATCCCTTGACGAATTCTTACAGTTCGAACGATTCCTGGTCGGCGTATCATTTTTATCTGCCGAAAGAAAAACGGGGAATGCTCGTTGCGTTTCGGCGTCCCAAGTGCGATATTTCGTCGATGAAATTTGATCTGCTCACCATTCCGAACGAGGAGACGGTCTGGGAATTCGAAAACGCCGATACCGGATCCGTTCAAAAGATCACCGGAAAAGAGATTCGGGAAAAAGGATTTGAAGTGATCCTTTCGAATCCGCGCGGATCTTCCATCTATTATTATCATTCCTTACAGAAGAGATAAAAACGAAGCCCGGCGATACGATTATCGATTAGAAAAAATGGGAAAACAGGACCGGAAGCCGATAATGGAAACGAAAAGAAAACAACGTGTTTTGATCATTATTCATGGGACGTTTTACTCTTCCCGTCAAAAATTGCGCGGAATATTGCGGTATAATCAGGATCATGATCGATGGCAGATCCAGCTCGTTCAAAATCGTCCGGACGATGTTACCTTTTCCGGAAAGATCGCCCGCGACGTGAAGGGGATCATTACCGATATGTATTCCTGCGGTTTATTCGGCACACAGATCGCGGCCATGAACGTCCCGCACCTCTGTTTGGACTTTTTCGGAGAGGCACAATATATTCCCGGATCGAAATTTTGCCAGGTAAATTGCGACAATGCGGCGGCAGGCCGGGCAGGCGCCAATCATTTTCTTGAGCGGCAGTACGAACATTTCGGTTTTGTCAACGATCTGAAAAATCGCAACTGGTCTCTCGAACGGGAAGAGGCATTTGTTCAAACCTTGGCTCAAAACGGTAAATTCTGCGAGATCTACCGTTCGAAAGTTCATAAGGAGGGAACGGCAGCCGATGAACTTGATGATTTTCGATCCCTTTGCGCTTGGCTGGCCCGGCTTCCAAAACCGGCTGCGATCATGGCGGCTATGGACAGCCGTGCGCTTCAGGTAATGAACGCTTGCTATGAAGAAAGGCTCTCTGTTCCGGACGATGTTGCCGTGCTCGGACTGGATAATGATACCCTTTTGTGTCAAACGTGTTCGCCGCAGCTTTCGAGTATTCCGATGTGTTCGGAAGAGGCGGGATATTACGGCGCGCAAATGCTCGACTTGCTCATGAAAGACGAGTTGGGAGAAAAAAGGATCCACACTTACGGTCCGAAGCCGATTGCAATTCGGGAAAGTACAAATGCGGTTCGATACAATGATCCGCTTGTATCCGAAGCGCTTAAATTCCTTTGGAGCACATCGAGTCTGTTTGTCAATGTTGCGGAGGTCGCGAAAGAACTCCGAGTTTCCCGGCGTCTGCTCGAAGTGCGATTTAAGGAAGCGGTCGGACATCCGGTGATCGAGGAGATCATTCGATTGCGCATCGATCGTGTTTGCGGGCTGCTCTCTCACACAAATTATCCGCTTTCCGAAATTGCCGCCATGTGCGGTTTCTCCTGCTTGAGCTATCTGTCCCGTCTGTTTAAACGAAGGACGGGAAAGACATTAACCGAATACCGGGAAGAAGCCGGCAATAAAGGCATCAGCTATTTCAAACGGATAAAGTAATATAGTATTTCTGCCAAATACCAATGATTTGTTATTGCGTCCGAATCCTGCGGGCTGGCGGCGAGGCGCCGTTCCCAGTACGCGCTGCCGCGCGGTTGCCGGAGACCCGCTCCCGTTGGTCGCTCTCGTCGTTGGCAGCACTGCCCCTGCGGGGCGCCGGTTCTTGGTTAATCCAACCGGGTGAAGTAAATACGTTATTTGTAGTTTATGTAAAGTATATTCCTTCAAAGATCCATCTGCGGTCAAAATGGAAACTGGGACTTCTGGGACGGCTGGGACTATATAATCTGCGTTCATTCTCGGTTCCAAAAAAGATTTCATTTCTTACTCAAACTGTAAATAACCAATTTTGAAACCACGGATTTCACGGATTTTCACGGATACTTTTTTGGTAAAAACACATTTTTATCAGAAATATCAGCCCCGA
>JAUNSU010000071.1 GCA_030539035.1 Planctomycetia bacterium | reverse complement strand
GTATTTCCGTTCTTTCATCATTTCGGTTCATAAGGTTTCTTTGTCGGTCCGGCTCCGGAAACATTCATGGACTGGATTCCGTATTTTTTCAGGCGCCCTTCATCCCGAAAAAAGATAATTCCTTTTTTGTAATCGGAATCGAACTGGGGATCAAGCATCAGAACACCGGAATCGCGCTGGGATAATTTCCGTTCGTCCAGCTTGATGTATTTCTTCAGGTTTTGCGCGATCAAATCACCGTTTTTAATAAAGAAGAGATTATTGGCGAATGCGGTCAAATAATTTTTTCCTTCGATCGTGATCGATCCGTCTCCGACAAAGATATTCCGCTCACAGGAAATGGATCGTGATCGGGGAAACGCGATTTTTCCTTCCCCTTTTTCAATAATAAAGATATTATCGCAAAAAGAATTTTCTTCGGCCATATGATTCCGGATCGGACAGGAAATATCAAGGGAAAGATTCTTCTGGACCATATTATTCATGCAATTTTCATCCAGATAGAATGCAATGGCCCCTTTTTCGTTTTTGATATCGGAAACGAAATTTTCCCGAATCGTATAATACCGCGCGCCGCTTAAATAGATCGCCGCCCCTTCGGAAAGCAATTTCATTGAATCAAAAATTCGATTATTCGCAATAAGAACATTGCTTCCGCCGCTTCCGACAATTCCGGAATAAGGGACATCATAAATTTTATTGTGCTGAATACGGGAATCGGGCTCCGGAAGCGCGGTCTTGATCTTTTTGGGAAGAGAACTGGTTGCCGATAAAGCGACGGAACTCGGATAGATCTGCCCGATCTGAAAGATCTCATTGTTCTCAATTAAAAGATCCGTTCCATACGCACGTATTCCGCAGCCGCCTGTATGATGGATCCGGCAGCGGTCAATTTTGCATCCTTTTCCGGTCAATTTGATTCCGTGTCCGGCAACATCAAAGATCTCAAGATCTTTCAGAACGACATTTCTCGAATGCTGAACATCAATCGCGCCCGGAAAATTATAGGCGCCGAATCCGCCAACGATCGTCGGAGTATTGGCCATTCGGAACTTGATCCCTTCCAGCCGGACATCCTTGCCCATACGGATATCGACCAGTGTATTCATTACGGGAACAAAGGCTTTGAGATTATAGGCCCGTTCGCCTTCCCGGGGATAGTAATATACATTTTCTTTCTCGATATCGAGATACCAGTCTCCAGGTTTGCGCATTCCGTGTTTACTGTTCCACACGATATAATCTTTACATCCGAATGCTCCGGCGGGATGTTCCGGGGACATTGCGAACGTAATTCGGTGCGATATTCGGTTTACTCTGTCAACGCGAACGAGGGTTTCGTCCCAAAGGTGAAAGAGGGTAATCTCCGCATTTTCAAGATCGTCGATGGAATTGAGATCTTCCGGTTTATAAATCATGGAAAACAGTTCTTCGGCGGTCGGTTTAACATCCCATCCCCCTTCTGTACTGCTGATCCAACGGGAGGAGAAGGTCGAAAGATGCTGAAATGTTCCGGACTCCGGCAATCGGCTTCTTTCGGCCATTTTTCCATTGACTTCGAGAAGACGGAAATCCATTTTCGGACATTCGGCAACGAGGAACTTTCCCGATCTTCGCCAGCGATCCAGGGGAAAGCCGCCGCAGACAACGACATCCGCGCCCCGTTTGGCCCGAACGGTGATCCCATGCTGCCCCTTTCCGATCGTAAGCGGTTTTTCAAGATAATAGGTTCCCGATTCTACGAGAATGGTTTTATCCTTATTCGCGGTGTGTCCCGCCAAATTGATCGCCGCCTGGATTGTCCTGAGCGGTTCTTCCTGCGTTCCCGGCGCTTCGTCGTTCCCTTTGGGAGAAACAAACCACGCTCCCTGCGATATTTCCGCGAAAAAAATGGTCAATATCCCGAAAAGAAAAGTTCGAAAAAAGAAATTTTTCAACATGATCCCTCCTCAAAAGCTCTTGTTAAAAGATCACCAGTACAACCGACTCTTCATTTTACCAGCAGAAAAAAGAAAATCAAGTATTTTTCTTGCGGATATTGATAATTCCCCCGAATTTATATATAATCGGTTCATTCGTGTTTTAAGGAGGGGCAAGAGATCCGAAATCCTCGCCCTCGTTTTTCACTTCGATCGACATTGAGAAAGAATTGCTGATGCGCGGAAAAATTTTATTCGTTCTCTTTTTGGGAATTTTTTCCGGGGTACTCCATGGAGAAGAACGGATCTATCAGATCAAGGATGCCAAAACGACCATTGCCGTCAACGAATCCGGCGATCTCGTTCAATTAAAAAATCTCGCAACAGGACACGAATATATTGGGGAACCTTCTCATCTTTGGCGGCTTTATTATGATGAAAAAGACGGAGAACTCGAAAATCAAATCACCCCGGAAAACAATAAACCGCAAATCTCCGCATCAGACAATAAAATTGAATTAAAATACGACAAGATACATTCCCCCAAAGGGGATCTTTCGTTTTCTCTGGATCTTTCGATCCGCCTGGAAAATGGATCGGTCCGGTTTGCATCAAAAATCGCCAATAGCGAAAAACACAAAATCATTCGGGAGATCCATTATCCCCTGATAGGAAACTGCCAGCTCACGCCTGATATGAAGCTGCTTACAACGACATCGGGCGGGCGAATCACCGATAATCCAAAGCAGAATACCATTGCGGCCGGAAATCGAGGATCTTATCTCGGTCCCTATCAGTATTTTCGGGACACAAGTGAAAAGTATCCGTTGTCGACGGCCGCAAACTGCTTTGCTCTTATCGGAAAGACGGAAGGTCTTTATCTTGCGAGCCATGATCCCTCTTTTCAGGATACAATGCACGGACGGCGTGTTTGGGTAAACCCGGACGGGCAATTCGATAATCTTGAATTCGGACTTTACAAATTTCCAAACTGCCAAACTGGAAAAACATGGTTCTGCGATTCGAATATTGTTGTCCCTTATTCCGGCGATTGGCATGAGACCTCGCGGATCTATCGAAAATGGGTTGATACCTGGTGGACCCAGCGGAAAATTCCCCAATGGATCAAAATGATGAAGGGCTGGCAGCGGATCATTTTCCGGCATCAATACGGAAGGACACTTTTTACCGTTTCCGATCTGAACGGACGGGTCAAAGAGATCGGAAAAACCGTCGATATCAATGCGCTGATGGCCTTCGGATGGTGGAACAGCGGAATGGACAACGGATATCCGGATTCCTATTACATCACCGATAAAAAACAGGGAGGGGATTCCGCCTGGAAAAAGGCGATTGCCGAATTTCAAAAAGACGGCGGACGTTTTTTCATGTATTTTAACGGAAAACTGATCGACCGAATGAGTCTCTTCTACAAAAGCGGAATGGGACAAAAAGTCTGTTTTCATGATAATACCGGCGGAGAATATCAGGAAGCCTATCGATTTAACGGATTTGGAACCTTTACAGGAATTCATAATTCCCGCAGTTTTGCAGTCGCCGATACACGAAATCCGATCTGGAAAAAAGAATTGATCAAAATGGCCGATCGCGCGATCGATTTTAACGCGGACAGTGTCTTCTACGATCAGCTCGGATACGCCGAATCCTGCACCAATTGGGACACGTCCGGTGAATTTCCGATTCCCGACGTCAATTTGATCCGGAACAAAGCGGACGCGCTCAAAATGATCCATGATTATCTTGACACAAAAGGAAAGCCGGATCTTGCTCTTGGTACCGAACATTTTACGGATGTTGTTGCCCAGCATGTCGATTATATTCATACGATCTCCGCCGGATTCAATCGGGGCGCCTTTATCGATTGGCTTCGTTTTACTTTCCCGGATGTGATCTTTACCGATCGGGAAATGAGAGACGACATCGACGCTGTACGAAAAGTCAATCATACACTTCTTTACGGATTAAGAAACAATATAGAGATCTTCCGATGCCAGGAATTGATCGACAAAGCTCCGATCTATCAAAAACAGCTCGCCGCGATCAATAAAATCAGGGATCACTATCCGATCCTTCTGCTCGGATCCTATCGCGATACGGAAGGTTTTTTCAATTCCAATCCAAATATCAAGGCGCGCGCTTTCGAATATGAAGGAGATCTCGCGATTGTTGCGACCCTTATCGATGGAAGTATTCAAAATGCCGTCCTCTCCGTTCCCGGAAAAGAATTCAAAAGTTCGGAAACCATCGGCGGATCCGTTAAAAATGAGAAAGATCAGGCTGTTGTTCAACTCAGAAAAAATGATCTGGCTGTTCTGCTCTTCACGAAAAAGGGGAAATAAATTTCTCATGCGGTAAAATATTTTTGTTTGGAACCACCGGATAAAATCAATATAAGATTCGCGGCTGATATTTTTGATGAAAACGTGTTTTTACCAAAAAAGTATTCGTGAAAACCCGTGAAATCCGTGGTTTCAAAATCGGTTATTTACAGTTTGAGTCAATTTGGATCTTCGGGCTTCACATATCAGAAATGATCATATTGATCTTTAACAGAAGCAGGGAAATTGAAAACATGATAAAAATTTGGAATATCTTTTTGTGCTTCGGACTGTTGAGCGGTATCCTTTTCGGTTCGGAATGGAAAGGCGGGGAATATCCTCCTTTTCAAATGATCGAATTGGGGGGACGGCCAACGGTCGGTAATGAATCCCTTGTGCTCTTCCAATTTCATTCTGAAAAAGAGTGCGAGGAATGGAAGGCGCTCAACGCGGTTTCCCTTTCTTTCGGACAGAATTGTCTGCATATCGAAGCGACCGGACATGATCCTTATTTCATGTCCCCTAAAATGGAGAAATTTCAAAAGCCGGAAGGAACCTTCTCCGGCGATCTGATTCTAAGGATCAAAATGAAAGCTTCCGTCCAAAGCGGCGGAGGATTCTTCTGGGGAGAAAAGGGAAATGATACTTTCCTTCCTCTGCGCGAACAGACGTTTAAAATCATCCCGGATAATCAATGGCGGGATTATTATGTCTCTTTTCATGCAAACAATGATATTACCCGATTCCGAATTGATCCCGGCAATGATGAAGGCATCTCGGATATCGCTGAGATCGAATTTTTGCGGCCGATCTTGAGCCGAATCGAACTCGTATCCAAACGCTTTGAAAACGGAACCCTCTCTCTGGAAATCAAAAATCATGATGCTGTTCCGATCTCCGCAGAGATCCGTATAAAAGCACAAAACGCGAAGGAAGAAACAAAAGAGATCCTGTCGATTCCCGACGGCAAGGGGATCAAATACAATTGCAAGATCTCTTCCGATCGGCCGTTTGAAGATTTTTCCATTTCGATTCAGGATATCGAAAAGAAAAGAACCCTCTATTCGGAAAAAACGGTTTTTCAACCTGATCGGAAGGCCGATTGGATCTCCCTGAAGGGCAAAGAGATCGTTTATCAATTCGCACCCGACGGATCCGGAGCCCGCATACTTCGGGGCGATCAAATCGTCGGAACGATTTACCCCTTGATCGCATCGGAGAAAAAATCGGCTCCGTTGCTTTGGGATGATTCCATTCCGCGAATTTTACAAATCGCCGGACAGGAAAAAGAAAAGCCCATTTCGATTCAGTATGTTCCTTCACCCAAAAAGGATCTTGTCGAATTCCGCTTTCATCGCGGAGAAAAAGCCGGACATATTCGATTTACGGCCGCGCCGGACAGCGGAAACGATCTTCTCAAATTTCAAATCAAATCGAATTTCCCGGTTCATTCCCCGATTTTGCGTCCGCAAGGATCCATGATTCAGGCTGTTTTTCCCGGCGTTGAGTATCTGGAAGAAGGAGAATACAGTTCCTCAACAGCGGATATTATTCCCCCCGCTTCTTTGCGATACGCTCCGCCTGTATCTTGGATCACTGTCCCCCTGTTCATGATCAATACGGATCGGGGCTCTTTTTCCATGATCTGCAATGATCCGAGTGTCCAGCCTCTTTTTGCCGTTCCGAATTTCATTGACGGAAATGGAGATGAGCATCGGATGAATCTTTTCGGAAAAAATTTTTCCGGATTGATCCGAATCGCTTCCCCAGAGCCGATTGAAAAAACGGTTCTTTGGGGAGTAAAAAAGCTGGGACTGCCCCCGCTTCCCCGAGCTCCCCGTTCCCGGAAAGAACAGGACAAAATCATTCTTTCCGCTTTTGATCAGTCGGAACTGAAAACCGATCAGGGATGGGTTCACGCGACCAGTCCGGGAGCGAAAACATGTCCGTTTAAACCGCTTTACGGGAGCGATTTTGTGTCCACGATCTGGGAGATCACAGGAAAAATCCCTTCCATTCCCCGTCTTGATTACGGCGGAGGACATATTCGCAATATTTCCAGTTGGATGATCCGCGGGGAAGGTCAAAAACTTTTGCAGATTCTGAATTCCAATGCGGCGGGAATTCGAAAAATGCAGCGCGCAGACGGTTCCTTTGGATATAAAGGAAAATATCTGAAGGGACATTGGAGCGATACATCGTCCGGACATTGCGGAAATTCCGCCTTCACCCTTCTTTCCCATTGGCGGTTTACCGGAAATCCCGATTCCCTTGCCGCCGGATGCAAAGCCCTGGAATATATCAATCGTCTGAAAACCCCGCGCGGGGCTCAGGTTTGGGAACTCTCGCTCCACACCCCCGATATTATGGGATCTTCCCGATGTACTCTCGCCAACATCTTTGCATTTGAGGCAACGAAAGATCAAAAATATCTGGATCAGGCCCGACGCTGGGCTCTTACCGGACTTCCTTTCGTTTATCTTCATGGAATGAATCTTCCCGGTTTTTCCGATCCGATCATGCCCTACGCAAGCATCGCGGTTTTCGGAGCGACAAACTGGCGCTCGCCGAACTGGATGGGACTTCCTGTTCAGTGGTGCGGGCTTGATTATGTCTATGCGCTTTTATTGCTCGCTCCTTATGATCAAACACTTGATTGGAAAAAAATCGCGGAAGGAATGATCCTCTCCGGAGAATGTCAGCAATATCCCGATGGAGATGCGATCGGACTGCTTCCCGATTCCTTTAATCTCCTTACACAAACAAGGCGGCCTTACAATATCAACCCTTCCGCGCTGCACCTCCTTCGAAGAATTTTTGAAGGAAAACCGACAAGCGGAAATACTGTTTTCAACGATCATTATCATGTTCTTTCCCCTTACAAAACGAAAATCGAGGGGGATTTCGCCATCGTGAACGCAGTGAAGGGAGAAAAATACCAGATTCTGGTCAACGGATCAACGGTCAAGCCGATCACTTCCGAAGGAATCGATCGAATCCCCTTGAAATGAACATTGGAAATTGAGCGATTTTATGGAAAACAGACCGCCGAAAATTACGCGAAAACTTCATCTGAATCCGATTTTCATCGGAGAGACCCCTTACGGAAAAGGGGTCTTTGCTTCCCGATCGATTCCGGCCCGTACACCGATCGGACGGATTCTCGGAGAGATCAAGCCTCCCGGATACCGTTCTGATTACTGTATGTCTTTCAGAGACGGTGCGATTGAACCCGAAGATCCTTATCGATTGGTCAATCATTCCTGCGATCCCAACAGTGAACTGATCGAATGGGAAATCACCAACCCGGAAAACGGGGAAAAAATTTATGAACTTTGGATTCATTCTGTTCGCCGAATTGAAAAAGGGGAACAGATCACAATCGATTACGCCTGGGATGCAAAAGCGGCAATTCCCTGTTTATGCGGATCCCCGCTTTGCCGGGGTTGGATCTGCAAGAAGGAAGAATTGGAGATCTGCATTCAGGAACGGGAAAGGGAATCTCTTGAATGATCTTACTTTTTCTGTTCCCCCCTTCCTTTTTCAAAAAAAAGTCCGATGATTAATAGAAGAGTCGTTTATTTCAGAGAATCCATTACAAGGAGGAAATCAAAAATGCTGAAGTCTGTTCTTTGGACTGTATTATTGCTGATCCCGAATGCGCTGATTTATGCAAACGGTCCGGAAGGCGCTGCCGATTCCGGATGGAAGCTCGTCTTCGAAGACACTTTCGACAATTCCGGCAAGCTGGACGATCAAAAGTGGATCGAATACTATCGGCCCGGACAAGCGGAATACAAAGCCGCTCAAGGCAAAGGGAGCGGAAAAAGCATTAAAGCCCATTATGTGATCGAAAATGGAATTCTGAAAATTCGAATCGATAAGGATCTTCCGAAAAGAAAGTCGCCCCTTACCGGCACCGTTTCTTCCATTCAAACATCCCGGTTCACTTGGGATAAAGAAACGAAAACTGCGAAAACGATCGATAAATTTACCACGAAATACGGATGGTTCGAATTGCGCTGCCGAATGCCGAAAGGAAGCGGACTCCACAGTGCTTTTTGGCTTTTGCAAAAAGACGCCGACAAACAGGAATATACACTGGACGGCCAACGGAAAAAAGTCGGCGATGGCGTTGTGGAAATCGATATCTTCGAAATGCTCGGCGGTAAGGTCGAAGATCGGATCAATTACTTCAACGTCCATTTTACAAAGACCGGCCATTACAAGTATCCATTTGATTTCGACTGTTCCAAAGAATTCCATAATTGGGCCCTTAATTGGGAAGAGGGACGATTGACCTGGTATCTCGACGGAAAAAAGATCAAGGTTTATGAAGGAGAGACGCCAAAAGAAGAAATGTACATTCTTTTGGGACTTTACATGGGATCAGGCTGGACAGGAAAAGTCGATCCCGAGATGCCGTTCCCGCGAGATTTTGAAATCGATTTTCTGCGTGTTTGGAAGAAATAAGTTCGCGAAATCATGGAACAAACCGATCTTTTAAAGGGAAGTATTCCGAAGACGCTGTTCTTCTTCGCGCTTCCTTTTCTCCTTGCCAACTTTATTCAAGCGCTCTTCGGCGCGGTTGACATGATCATTATCGGATGGTATGAACCCTCCGAAAGCATTGCCGCCGTCTCTCTGGGGGCGCAGATCTCGATGATCATTATCCGAATCGCGGGCGGATTGACGGTTGGAGGGACCATTCTTATGTCCCAATATTACGGCGCGGGCCGACTTCAGGATACCAAAGAGACCATCGGAACAATCCTTACCCTGTTTTCGATCGTTGCCCTTGTTCTTACCGTTCTGATGTTTCTTTTGGTCGATCCTTTTCTCCTTCTGCTCCAAACACCGAAAGAAGCCTTTCAGGAAACCAGACAATATGTTCTTATCTGCTCTCTCGGAAATATCGTGATTTTCGGATACAATTCGATCAGCGCGATTCTCCGGGGACTCGGGGATTCCAAAAGTCCTCTCTGGTTCATCGCGATCGCCTGCATCATTAATATCCTGCTCGATCTTCTGTTTATCGGTCAATTCAGATGGGGAGTTGCCGGAGCGGCGATTGCAACCGTTCTTGCCCAGCTTGCAAGTGTCGTTTTCGCCGTTTTTTATCTGAAGAGATCGAATTTCCTTTTTAAATTTGAATGGAGTAATTTTCGGATCTGCCGGGAAAAGGTCCCCTCTGTCTTTCGGCTTGGGATTCCGGTTACCGTTCAAGATATGCTGACCAGCACCTCCTTTTTATTCATTACCGCGATTGTCAATTCCCTCGGATACACTGCAACGGCGGCGGTCGGGATCAGCAGCCGCTTTGTAATGTTTGCAATGCTTCCCTCGATCTCGTTCGCGATGGCCCTTGCGGCGCTTGTCGCTCAAAATATGGGAGCCAATCAGCAGCAAAGGGCCCGAACCTCCTTTTTCCTCGGGATCTTCTTCTCCCTTTTCTTCGCGCTTCCCTTCTTTCTTTGGGCTCAGATCTCGCCCGAATCGATTATGAGAATATTCGGCGCGGACCCGGAGGTCGTTCGCGCGGGAACTCTTTATATGAAAAGCTTCAGTTTTGATTTTCTTCTGGTCGCGTTTGTCTTTTGCCAAACCGGATTTTTTAACGGATGCGGAAGGACGCGGTTCGTAATGGTAAACGGAATCATCGCCGCTCTGCTCCTGCGGCTCCCGCTCTCCTGGTTGTTCGGAATAGGAATGAACGGAGATCTCTGGATGATCGGACTTGCCGCGCCTCTTGCCTCCTTTGTTCAGATCTTTGTCGGTTTCCTCTATTTGCGAAGAAACCGCTGGAAGATCCCCATTATTCCCAAGGAATAAAAGGAAAAAGATTATTTGGCGGGCGCCGGATTTCCATTCTTCTTTTCCGGGGAAGAGCCGGGAACATTGATCGGAATCGTCTTTTCGGCGGGCGTATAGGTCTCTCCCGTCAAATAATTTATGATCGTTGCCCGTTTCATTACTCCCTTGTAATATTCGTTGATCGCGATCATCTCTTTTTTCTTTCTGATATCGGACATCAGTGAATCTTTGACTTGTTCCAGCTTCACTTCCTTTGCCGGAAGGATCTCTTGGCAGAAAAGAATCACAAAGGTATCGTGATCCACCTGAATCACGCTCGAAAGTTCTCCCGGTTTAAGCTGAAAAGCTTCTTCTTCCAGCTTGGGCTGTCCGCCGTTTTTAATGATCGGAGGGATCTTACCGCGCATCTGCTTACTGCCCGGCTCAATCGAGTATTCCGCGGCCAGTTCTTCAAAAACGGCTTCCGCCTTTTTGTTTTCCTTGCCGGGCAATGTCCGCGCTTTTTGCCAAACATCCCGGGCGCGCCGTTCCTCTTTCAGAACGATTCCAAGGCATTGAACCCGCGGACCGAAATTCGCTTCAAATCCCTTTTGAATATCTTCATCGGTTACCTTGACCAGGCCTGCGGCCAATTTCTTCAGGGCAACGCCCGGAAGCACGATATTCGTTCGATAAACTTCTTTCGGAACCTCATATTTGGCCAATTCCGCCTCCATGTATTCCTTGATATTCGGAGATCCGTCCGGAAGAGGAAGCGTTGCTTCCGCCGCACGAACCCAAATATCCGTATCAAGATCCTGTTCCGAGATCGCCAGCTGAACCTTTTTGCATTCCTGTCCGATCATTCGGACCGAGATCATCGCTTCGAGATCCTGCCGCGCATAAAGATTCAAACACATCTCCAGAACCGATTCCAAATAGATCGGCTGTCCGTTGATCGTCGCCGCAAGATTGGGATATTGCTTTCGAAGTTCAGGATTTTTGAGGATGTTTTCCACTTTCGCCTCTTTTCCAAGCCGTTCGAAAAGACGCTGGGCTTCTCCTTTCAGTTTATCCGCTTTCGCTTTCGCGGTAAGCTGTTCCTTGATCTTGTCCATTTTTTCTTTCGGAACGATGGAATCATATCGCCGTTCACATTTGAAAATCATATAATTTTTTTGAGGGCCGTAAGGACCGATCACCGGCGAGATTTCTCCTTCTTTCAGCGCAAAGAGCTGTTTTTCCAGCTCTGGATCGGGGAGAGAATACTGGAAGACAGGCTGCATTCGCCCTTTATTGGACGCGGTGAGCATGTCGGTCGATTCCGTTTTCGCTATTTCTCCGAAGGAATCCGGATCCTTGACAACCCGCCCGCGAATCTCCTCCGCTTTTTCTTTTGTGCTTGCCGCGATCATCAATAAACCAAGAGACGGTCCGTATGTCGAGAGATATTTTTTCTCCACATCTTCCGGAGAAACCTTGATTTTATCATAGATCAGGGTCTCCAGGGCAAGCCGCGGCCAAATCACTTCGTTCGCATACTGATCGGGAGACATATTATTATCGTTCCTGATAATATTGAGGAATTGCGCGCGATCGATATTGAACTGTTTGGCAAGCCGTTCGATTTCCCGATCGACTTCCGTACGGGTAATATTCACATTCTGTTTTTTGCATTCATCGAGGATCAATGCCCGATTGAGCATTCTTTGAAGAATCTCTTCTCCATGGGTTCGCAAGGATTCCTGAATCAGTTCTTCGCGTGTGATTTTTTCGCCGTTTACTTCCGCAACGATTTCCGGATAAACATCCAAAGCCGGTTTTTTGATCGGATTGGTTTCCCCGATATTTTGGACAACATTTCCCGCCGGTCCCGCATCCTGCGCCGCCGCAATCGCGGTAAAAAGCAAAAGCAAAAACGGGATACGAACGATTGAGCACATTTTCATTTTGTTCAAATTCCTTCCTATTTTCATTGTAAACTTAAAGTACAATTCCAATTCCAGTTAAACGGAAAACAGATTCTCCGTTTACATTGCAGGATCTGTTTACCCGCTGTATTTTCTTCTTTTTTGCAAGGAACACCGGTTCCTTATCCCTTCGATCAGGCAACCTTATCTTCGGCGGTTTTCTGCGGAGATCCCTTTCGCAAAAGGATCTCTCCATTATCTCCAACCTGATCGAACTGAACGGAAAGGAGCTTGGAAACGCCCGAATCCTGCATGGTGACCCCATACATCGATTTCGCGCTGGTCATCGTTTTCTTGGAGTGCGTAATGATCAGGAACTGCGTTTCCGTCTGGAAGTCCTGAAGAACTTTCGCAAATCGGCCCACGTTTCCTTCATCAAGCGCCGCGTCCACTTCGTCCAGAATGCAAACCGGAGTTGTTCGATATCGAAAAATCGCAAGCAGTAAAGCAACACAGGTCAACGTCTTTTCTCCGCCGCTGAGTAAAGATACACTCTTCAATTCCTTGCCGGGCGGGCAAACCGCGATCTCTATTCCGCATTCAAGAGGATGTTCCGGATCTTCAAGAACAAGATCCGCGTGTCCGCCGCCGAAAAACTTTCGGAATATGTCGCAAAAATAAATTTTAACCGCGTCGAAGGTCTCCATAAACAGTTTTTTGCTGTCCTGGTTGACCCTTTCGATCACTTTCATAATGCTCCGTTCGGCGCTCATCATGTCCGTGTACTGATTAAAATAGGTCGTGTATCGGCTTTCAAGGCTTTCAAGCGTTTCTATCGCTTCCAGGTTCACATTTCCAAGTTTTTGCAGCTTCTTTTTCAGCTCTTCGATCTCTTTCCGATAATCTTCGATCAGGGCGTTTTCCTCTTCCTCCGTATATTCATTTTCCGGAGAAAGAAGATCTTCGCTTTCTTCCGCGGAAACGGCAGCAGGATCGACGGCGGGATTCTCAACACTGGTTCTCGCGGCATTCGTCGGTTCCTTTGCGGCAGAATTCCCGGACTCGGCGGCTTCCTGCATAATCCGGCGGCGTTTCTGATATTGAAGCTGAACAAAATCCTCATCCAAAGTGATGCCGTAATCTTCTTTCATACGGGCAACAAGAGTCCGCTGCTCCTGAAGAATCCTTTCGATCTCCAGCTCTTTCTGATGCTTCTTTTCCTGATTGCCGCTCTGTTCCTGAGCGAGTTTTCGCAGATCGGCCTGAATTTTGTTTTTCTTCGCGTTCAACCGTTTTCGTTCCCTGAAAACGTCTTCCGATTCGAAAGAGATTCTTTCCTTTTCTCCATAAAGCAAAGCCTGTTCGGATTCGCGGGAAAGAATGATCAATTCCGCTTCTTCCTTTTGCGCTTTCAAAGAAATCAATCGATTGTACTGATCTTTCAGAAGATTTTTGCGTTCGATCCGGCTTTCTTCGTACTGCTTCTTCCGATCGGTAAGAAACTCAAGTCTTTCTTCACTTTTTGCCCGTTCCACCTCTTGGGCGGCATTATCTTTCAGAATCTTTTCATAAACGGCCGACGCTTCGGAATAATCTTTTTTCAAAATCGCGAACGCCGCCGCCTGTTCACTTTTTTTCTGTTCATTCTGCTGTTTTTGATCCCGATTGCTTTGAAGTTCAAGGGCCAACTGTTCCGATTCCGCTTCGATCCCCCGGATCTCCTCTTCGAGTTGCCGAACGGATTCCTGAACGGCCTGTTCCCGTTCGGAAACCGATCTCTGCTGAAGCCGGATCTCTTCCGCCTGCGCATTATATGTTCCGAACGTTTCCTCCATTTGAGCAAGTTCGGTCTCTTTTTGCGCGATCTCTTCCCGGAACTCTTCGGTCTCTTTCTCCATACTTTCAATCTTCTCTTCCGTTTCCGCAAGCCGTTCAGAAAGGGCGCGAAGTTCCGACCGGCGGGAAATCAATCCGGACGCTTCATGATCCGGACCAACGATCAGGCTTCCGTCCGCGGAAAGATATTCCCCGGAAAAAGTCAAAAAGTTCGTCCTTCCATCGCTTTCCCGATAGAGATTCTTCGCAACGGCAAGGGTCTCAACGATCCATGTTCTTCCGAGCAGACGGCGCGCCAAAGAACGAAAACGGGGTTCTGTTTCCACATACTGATCCGCGCGTCCAAGGACACCGGGAACGCCTTCATAAGTGGTCCGGCGTCCGCGATCGGAATCGCGGGAAGAATTGTCCAGCCAAAGAAAACCGACCCTTCCGGCAAATTTGGAAGAATTCTCTTCAATATATCGAAAAAGCTCCGGCTCCGGAGCAACTACAATATACTGCGCGGAAGCCCCCAATGCCAATTCGATCAAGGGGGCGGCAACTTCGTTGACCCGAATCAATGCGGCAACGAGTCCATAAGCAAAGCGGAAAGGACTTTCCGGATTGTCCATGTTTTTCAGTACTTCCCGAACACCCGGACTGATCCCGTCCTGCTTTCGAAGAAGTTCCTGTAAAAGCGAGATCCGTTCTTTAAGGGCGATCTGCCGCAGTTTAAGATCGGAATACTCCTGCTTCTTCTTTTCAAGCGATCCGTTAAGATCTTTTTTGACCTTTTTCAAAACATCGATCTTTGTCCGCAGCTGATCCTTTTTCCGAATCAGATCGGCGTCCGTCTCTTTGATCATTCCGTTTTCTTCGGCGATCTTCTGTCGTTTTTTCAGAAGTTCGGCAATCTTTTTCCGACGCTCTTTTCCGGAATTCTCCAGCTTGGAGATTCGGCTGTTTAAAACCTTGATCTCACCAAGGAGGCGGCTTGATTCAAGATCAAGTGCTTGAAGATCATGCTGAAAAGTACTGATCTCTTCCCGCATCCGTGCGCATTCCGCTCCCTTTTCCTGCTTTTTCTGAAGAGAAGCATCAAAAGTATCGGAAACATCGCGAAGATGCTTTTGCGCCTGCGAAATCTCCAGGGCAACCTGATTCATTTGCCCTTCTGTATCGTCGTTTTTTCCGTTCAATTCCAGAAGTTTTCTTCCCTGCTGAGGAATCTCTTTTTCCAGACGCCCGATTTGGGTAAATTGAAAAGAGATCGTGGAAGCATCGGTCGCCATCTGTTCCCGAATGGACGCAAGCTCATTTTCCACTTTGCGAAAACGATTTTCAAGGCTGTCAAGAATCCGGTTGCTTTCTGAAAGATCGTTCTCATTTTGCGCAATTTTTTCTTCCAGATCTTTTTCACACGCTTCCGATTCCTGAAGTTCCGCTTGAACCTGATCAATACGAACCTTATTTCTTGTCCAGAGGATCAGACTTGATTCCGTACGCAGTTCGCGCAAACGGGAATCATATTGACGATAAAGCTGCGCCTTTCCCGCCTGGGATTTCGTATTTCGCAGCTGATTTTCCAACTCTTTTACAATATCGGAAACACGGAAAAGATTTTGTCTGGTCCTTTCAAGCCGGCGGAGCGTCTCCTGCTTTTTGGCGTTGAACCGGGCAATGCCCGCCGCTTCCTCAAAAACCGCGCGGCGCTGGACCGATGTACTTTGAAGAAGACCTTCTACCCGTCCCTGTTCGATAATGCTGTAAGCCTGCGACCCGAGTCCCGTTCCGCTTAAAAGTTCACGAAAATCCTTTAAACGGCTTGCCTGTCGATTCACCAGATATTCGGATTCGCCGCTTCGATAAATCCGGCGCGTAAAATGGACTTCTTTCGTATCCAGTCCGAAGAGATTGTCTTTATTCTCAAAAGTAAGGGTTACTTCCGCCGCGTTGACCGCCTGTCGGGTCCCTGATCCGTTAAAGATCACATCGGTCATCTCGTTTCCGCGGAGCTTTTTCATGCTCTGCTCGCCGAGGACCCATTTGATCGCGTCGACGATATTCGACTTCCCGGACCCATTAGGGCCGACAAGAGCCGAGATCCCGTCCGAAAATTCCATTCGGGTCGAATCCGCAAAGCTCTTGAAGCCGGAAAGTTCTATTGATCTTAACATAATATCGTTTAATTATCGACGCGGAAAAACGGGAAAATACCCATTTCAATTAAAATTCATTTGACGCGGAAACTTCATCCTCTTCCTCATCGCCGGAATCCTTCTTTTTCTCCTTGGAAGAAAACCAATGGGCAGGATTGACCCGATCTTTCCAGGAAAGTTTTTCGACTTTCTCTTCCGATGCGGTTTTTTCAAAATCTTTCGGATCCCGTATCCGCTTAAAAGAGGAGGAATTACTTGGCAGCGCATCAATCGCCAAAGGACAATTCCAGAGCTTTTGACCGGAATAGGCGAGCAGATGATTCTGCTCCTGCGCCTTGCAAAGGAACTGGATCATGTCCGGATAAGTTCCGCCGACATCGACAATGGCCCGAATCACTTCATCAAGCCGATAGCTCACGATCCGCTGATCATCCACTCCGGTATTATACTTTTTCACGATCACTTCAGACTTGTCGCTTCGAACCGTAATGCGGGATCCGGCCTCAATATTAAAATCTCCCTGCATAAATATATTGTCTTTTGTAAAAAGAACAATTTCCGGACGCTTGGAATGGGTAAGATGAACCATCGGAGGACCGCCGCAATTCAGAGCGTGATAGCTGAACTGATCCCCCATATTTTCTCCCTGAATCATGTAATCGCGCGAATTTCGGGTCCAAAGTGCCCGAAAAGCCCCGTATCGCAATTCATTATCCTCAGAGGCAAGGAACTCCCGAAGACGATTATCCGCCTGAAAAGATGTTTTCAGACAGGTTCCCAGCACAGCAAGAGCCGCCGGACGCAATTTCGCGTGATCCCGGGCAAGATCGGCCAATATGTTCGCGGCATCATTCCGATCCTTGATCGGGTTCATATACGCAACGGAGATCGCGGAATGAAATCGAACCGAAGAATCCGAACTGGCCATTCCGGAACGGAGTATTTCCAGCACGGCTTCATGATTCGGACCAATCGCTTCCAACTGAAGAGAGGCCAGTTCCGAGGTTTGGGGATCCAGCAGCTTCAATTTCAGTTCATCCAGCCGCTTCTTCAGATCGGATGGACTCTCAAAAAAGGAGATCGAACAAAGAACGTTCATAAACCGATTGACATTTTCCTTGTATTCCTCGGGAATAATAATACTGATCCGAATGGCGGGCGCACGGGCTTCCGCGACATTCTTCTTGATCCCGTTCTTTATATAGCTGAATCGGCTGTTGATCACATCTTCGACCCGTTGAGCGACCCCAACCGTCTGTTCCCCATCCTTTAATTGCAGCCAAACAGGACGATCCTTGGAAACGACCGCTCCGCCTATGATTCGGCCTTTTTTAAGCGCTCGGACATCCCCTTTTTTAAGAAGCTGAGGATCCAAAACAACCGATCCGCTCGCCGATCCCAGTTTATCGCCGGTTCGAATCATGTCTTTCGCCATAAATTGGTGCATGCTTACCGTTTCAATATATCCCCCTTCGATACTCGTTGCTTCACTATTCTTGGGCAAGCTGACTTCCACATCAAGCCGATCGCCTTTTTTCGCTCCCGGCGGAATATTCGCTTCCAAAAGAACGATCGCGGTCGACATGGAAGCAATTTCCTGCTGAGCGGTCTTCTTTTTCTCGACATCCCGGTTCAGATCTTTTAAGACCAGCTGCTGATAGGTCGACGGCGGTTCATTCGCTCCGGTATTGTTCAAGCCCCGGATCAGTGCAATTCCTTCCATTTTCGCGAAGTGCATATTGATCGGAGAGGCGAGATCGCCAATCAGACGTCCCTTATTTTCCAGTACTTTTGCCTGTTCTTTTTTTACCGGATCGTCCGGTGTCTTATTGCATCCGGCGATCACAGCGGCTAAAATCAGGAATATCCCTATATAATAAAAATTTTTCATATTCTCCTCATCAGGGGGTTGTTTTACAAAATCAGGGAACTTTAACCTATTTTCGCAAAAAGGTCAAGATGAATTTCCTTATTTTTTAAAGAAACAAAGGCATTTTTTCAAGGAAAAGGAAGAAAGTTGAAAAATTTTAATATTTTTCAAAAAAAAGCGGAAAGACCAGTGGAATAGACTTTCAAAATCTGGTAGAATTATCAAGGAATGGATCTTTACGGAGATTTCCTTTTTAAAACGCTCGTTGCGATTTTAAAGACATTTATATCACCAAAGAACACCAAAACTTTTAAGGAGACTTGCGAATGGCAAAAACTATCAACGTCGCGCTGATCGGACAGGGATTTATGGGGCGCTCGCATTCGAACGCCTGGAGCCAGGTAAACCGTTTTTTCAAACCGGAACTCAAACCTGTTTTGCATACCGTTTTCGGACAGGAATTTGAAAAACCGGAGATCTTTGCCGATACGTGGGGTTGGAAAAATTCCTCAACGAATTGGGAAGATACGATCAACAACCCGGAGATCGGCCTCGTGGATATCGTAACCCCGAACTTCATGCACGCCCCTCCGGCAAAGGCCGCTATCGCCGCCGGAAAACCTGTCGCCTGCGAAAAACCGATCTCCGCGACCCTTGATGAAGCTCGCGAAATGGCCGAAGCCGCTGAAAAAGCGGGCGTCGACTCTTTCGTTTGGTTCTGCTATCGACGTGCTCCCGCCGTTGCTCTTGCTTATAAAATCGTCCGCGAAGGAAAAATCGGCGATATCCGGCATATTCGCGCTTCCTATTTGCAGCAATGGGCCGATGATTCCGTTCCGTTCGCATGGAGATTCAAAAAAGCGTTCGCTGGAAGCGGCGCTCACGGCGATTTGAACGCCCATATTGTCGATATGACCCGATTTGTCTCCGGACTTGATATCACAGAGATCTGCGGTGCCATTACGGAAACTTTCGTAAAAGAAAGAGTCGTCCCCAGCGGGAATATGACCGATGAAGAACTTCGATACAGTAAAGACGCGAAAACCGGGACTTTGAAGGCCGAAGTGGAAGTGGACGATACAACGCTCTTCCTTTGCCGATTCAACAATGGAGCGATCGGATCCTATGAAGCCGCTCGGCAGGCTACCGGAAACTTCAATCGAAACGGTTTTGAGATCAATGGAACGAAGGGATCTCTGAAATTCAATTTTGAGGACATGAATTATCTGGAATTCTTTGACGCGACTTTGCCGCGTGAGTATCAGGGCTGGACGAAGATCCTCTGCACGGATCCGAGCCATCCGTATGCCGGTAATTACTGGCCGGCCGGACATTTGATCGGATACGAACATGGATTTACGAGTATGGCCTATGATATTCTTCTTAAGCTCAGCGGAAAAGAACCGACGGTTCCGCTTCCGAGCTTTATGGACGCTTATAATACGCAGCGCATTCTGGAAGCCGCATTGCGAAGTGCCGAACAGAAGAGTTGGATCGAATTGAAAGACGTAAAATAAGCATTGTATTGATCCGTCAGTAAGTAAAAGATACCGGATTTTGCGTATAAAATGGCTAAACGATCGGGCGGAAAGCGAAAGCGGAGTGTATCCAAAAATCGAACCGCTCATCCGTTCGGAATTTCCTGGATGGATGAACGGCGTCCTTGCGAGTATACTCCTTTCAGTTCGATCGTACCCAGAATGTTCGCGAAATTCGGGATCGGGCGCCGGCTTGGAATCGAGCGTTTTCAGAAGGCATGGGAAGAGATCCGCATCGATTTTTTGCATCCTTTGTTTCCTGATATCAAGTTGGATAAAAAGATCCGACTTTCATCTTTTCGCGGGGGAACCGTTAGTTTTGAGATTAAGAATCATGCACTTTATCAGGAACTGAATTTCTATAAGAAAGAGATCTTGTCAAGATTCCAGCAAAAGATCCCGGAAGAGAATATCAAAGAGATCAAATTCCGCGGTTTTTAGGACGTCCCGGTAAAAAATAAAGCAAGCCCGTAATGGAGAGAGCGAAAGCGGTCGGAATTAGGGAACTATTTAACCCCGTCAAAACGGCATAAATATTCATAAAACTCTTTGCGGCTTCGCGGCTTTGTGTGATAATAAACAAGGAATCGCGAACAGACTCTGAAATGGCGATTAACGCTATTTGAATACAAAAGAATATATTGCATCTTCAAAGG
>JAUNSU010000197.1 GCA_030539035.1 Planctomycetia bacterium | reverse complement strand
GATCTTTGCGCAAAACGATTCCCCAGACATCTTTGTCCGGAAGACTGACACTGTTGTATTTGGAAATATCGACCGGTTGAATGATCACGCCGAAATCGATAACCCCTTTATCCAGACGGTCCATCACATCTTCCGCATTGCCGCTGTAAAGATCGTAATGAATACCGGGATATTCTTCCCGCATTTCCCGAAAGACTTCGGCAACAGCCCTCATTGCGCTGCTTTCGCCGCCGCCGATATGAATCGTTCCGGAAATACTTTCGCCCAGTGAATAGAACTCGTCTTCCGTTTTTTCGACGATGGCCATGATCTCTCCGGCGCGTTTACGAAGGAGCATTCCTTCCGGAGTCAGCGTAATATGATGGCTGCCGCGAATAAACAGTTTTTGACCCAATTCTTCTTCCAGATCTTTTAATTGCCGGGACAGTGTCGGCTGTGTTACCTGAAGCGACAGAGACGCCGCGGTAATACTCCCTTCCCGGGCCACCTCCAGAAAATATTTTAAGACTCTTAATTCCATTGGTTTACTCCTCCTCTTGCGTTATTGTACAGTTTACCTGATTATTTATGCCTGTCAAGCATATCATATTATACTATATAGGCATTTGCTAATTCTTCAAAGCGTGCTATACTGAAGAATAAGGAGAAATCGCCAATCAGGAGGAAGATTTATGAAAAAATTTTTCTGTCCCCATTGCCTTCGAGTAACTCTAAGGGGTAGAATCTTGAAGAAGACAGAAGGGAGAGTTAAGTATCCCAAACGAAAAAACGTGAAATTTGCTGACGTTCAAAGATAAGGAGTATGGAAAAATGAACAAAGAAGTTGCGGTTTTGATCGGTGCCGGTATGATTGGTCAGGCCATTATCCGTCGTGCGGGAATTGGACGGCGCATTCTTGTCGGCGATTTTAAAGCGGAAAACGGGGAAAGGGTTGTTCAGACGCTTTACGACGCCGGATTTGAGGCGGAAGCGACGACGGTCGACGTCGCCTCGCGGGATTCGATTCGGGAACTTGTCGAAAAAGCCGCGTCGTTCGGTCCGGTTGCGCGATTGGTTCACGCGGCGGGCGTCTCACCTTCCCAAGCGCCGATCGAACGCATTCTTCAGGTTGATCTCTATGGAACGGCGGTTATTTTGGAAGAATTCGGTCGGGTCATTGCGTCCGGCGGAAGCGGCGTCGTGATTTCCTCCCAATCGGGGCATCGGCTTGGTTCGTTGTCGAACGAAGAAAACGCCCTGCTGGCGAAAACTCCGGCGGAGGAACTCCTTCAACTTCCGATGCTGCAGACGGAAAATGTGCGCGACACGCTTCACGCCTATCAGCTTTCCAAACGCTGCAATGGACTGCGGGTGGCTTATGAGTCAACTCGTTGGGGCAAACGGGGAGCAAGAATCAACGCCATCAGTCCCGGAATTATCATTACGCCGCTTGCCAACGATGAACTTAACGGTCCTCGCGGAGCGGGGTATCGTAAAATGATCGAAACCTGCCCGGTCGGAAGAGCCGGGACGCCGGACGACGTCGCCAACGTCGCCGAACTGCTTCTGTCCGATCGAGGTTCCTTCATCACCGGAAGCGATTTCCTCATGGATGGCGGAGTGACGGCAGCCTGGTGGTATGGCGAGTAATCACATTAAGGAGAAATACTCATGAAAAACAGAATATTGTTGGTCATTGGAATGATCTGCTCTGTATTTGTAATGGTCAACTCTATGGAGGCTCAGGAAAAGATGAAAGTACTCAATGAAAAAGAAGAAATAATTGTTGCGGCAAGTGCCAGTGCGGCACGGGGAGATCAGATCGCGCTCAAGGCGGCGCTTGCGTCCGGATTGGACGCCGGAATTACGGTCAATGAGTTCAAGGAGATTCTGGTCCAGGTTTATGCCTATTGCGGATTTCCCCGAAGTCTGAACGCTTTGGGAATTTTTATGTCGCTCCTGAAAGAACGGGGAGGTAAAGATGTTGAAGGCAAATTGCCCGGCCCGCTTCCGGAAGGAAAAAGTATCGACTTCGGAACGGCCAATCAAACAGAACTTTGCGGAGCGCCGGTCAAAGGGCCTTTGTTCGATTTTGCTCCGGCAATAGATCAATTCTTGAAAGCACATCTTTTCGGCGATATTTTTGCCCGGGACAATCTTGACTGGCGAACACGTGAACTTGCGACTATTGCCATGCTGACCGCCATGCCGGGTGTCGAACCGCAGCAGAAAGCACATATCGCCATTGGTAAAAAGAACGGGCTTTCCGACGAACAGGTCAACGCGATCATTGCATTAGTTCAGAAAGAAAAAACAAACGTGCCCGAGAACGGGTCATTTCCTCTCGGCAAGGAGAATACCGGATATGCTCAGTATTTCTGCGGGAAGTCCTGGCTTGCTCCTTTGGCAGTGAACAAAGATTTGAACGTTCCTATATACAATGTAACATTTGAACCAGGCTGCCGCAATAACTGGCACAAACATACAGGAGGTCAAATTTTGATCGCGGTCAGCGGGGGCGGATATTATCAGGAACGGGGAAAAGCAGCCCGACGACTTGTCGAAGGCGATGTCATCGAGATTCCGCAAAATGCAGAACACTGGCATGGCGCGGCGCCGGATCATTGGTTTTCCCATCTGGCGGTAGAATGCAATCCGCAGACCAACAAGAACTTCTGGCTGGAACCGGTCACCGATGAAGATTACGCAAACGCAACTTCCGAGAAAGAGATTCCGGCAAAATCTCAAATGATTCGGCTTTCGAAAATTCGCGTGGATGCCGATCAATTGAAATCGTATAACGACTTTTTAAAAGAGGAAATCGAAATGTCCCTGCGATTGGAGCTGGGCGTTCTTTCCCTGTACGCAATGGCGGAAAAAAAGGATCCAACCCAAATCACCATTGTGGAAATTTACGCGGATGAAGCGGCCTATAAAAGTCACATTCAAACACCTCATTTTCGAAAGTACAAAGAAGGAACGATCAACATGGTCAAGGAACTCGAACTCATTGATGTCGATCCGCTCCTTCCGGGTCTGAAAATGAAATAACCCCAACAGTCTGGAGGTAAACAGGATGAAAGTTGTTGTAATCGGAGCCTCGGGCCACATTGGAACTTATCTGGTTCCCATGCTGATCAATGGCGGCCATGAAGTAACAAGCATTACAAGAGGGATTGCAAAACCTTATGAAGACGACGCGGCATGGGAAAAAGTCAACGCTGTACAAATGGACAGAACAAAGGAATTGGACTTTGCCGTAAAAATAGCGGAAATGAAACCGGAGGTTGTTGTTGATTTAATCAACTTCGATATCAAAGATACAGACGCAATGGTAATGGCATTGAAGAAAACGCAGTGCCGTCATTATCTGTTCTGTTCTTCCTGCTGGGCACATGGACGGGCGGAAGTTATGCCGTTCAAGCCTGACGATGAGAAAAAAGAGCCATTGGATGAATATGGGAAGCAAAAGTTCAAATCGGAATTATATTTGAAAGAACGGTATCGTCGAGAGGGTTTTCCGGCGACGATCATCATGCCCGGCCAGATTTCCGGACCCGGTTGGACCATCATGAATCCATGGGCCAATAAAACGGTGCTCCCCTTTCAGAAAATTGCCGATGGCGAAGAACTTCTGCTCCCTAATTTTGGAATGGAAACACTTCATCATGTTCATGGATATGATGTTGCCCAATGTTTCTTTAAGGCGATTGAGCATCGCAAACAGGCCCTGGGAGAAACATTTGATGCGGTCAGCGGAGGCTCGATTACGCTTTACGGTTACGCCAAACTGATGTATGAATTCTTTGGCAAGGAACCTCGAATTGGTTTTCTTCCTTGGAAAGAATGGTGCGATTATGTCGGCGATCCGAAAGAGTGTGAAGATACCTATTTTCACATCGCCAGAAGCGGTTTCTACAGTATCGATAAAGAAGAAAAGCTCTTGGATTACCACCCAAAATTTACAAATACAGAAACGATCAAAATAGCGGTTCAAAGTTATATTGACCGTGGGGTGATAAAAATTTAATCCCAGCCCATTGGAGAAACGAATTATGAAAATGGCAGAAAGAGTCGCATTTGCCGTTGCCGTCATGACTTTGATATTTTTCGGATTGACCGAAGCCAACGGTCAGGCAAACGAAATTCAGAGAGGAAAGGATACATCCATGAAAACCTTTGAGGTCAGTGATAAAGTAACCGTCAAGAAGGTTCGATATAAGAATCGATACGGAATCACGATCGCGGCGGACTTGTACACGTCGAAAGATCTTGACAAGACGAAGAAACATCCGGCACTGGTTATCGGAACTCCTTATGGCGGAGTCAAGGAGCAGGGAGCGGGCCTTTACGCCATGACGCTTGCAGTGCGCGGATTCGCCGCAATCGCTTTCGACGAATCGTATAACGGAGAAAGTTCGGGAGAGCCGCGCCATGTCTCGTCTCCTGATATCTTTGTCGAAGATTTCAGTGCGGGCGTCGATTATCTCGGAACGCTTCCTTTTGTTGATCGGGAAAAAATCGG
>JAUNSU010000070.1 GCA_030539035.1 Planctomycetia bacterium | reverse complement strand
CCAAAAAAGTATCCGTGAAATCCGTGGTTTCAAAATCGGTTATTTACAGTTTGAGCTGTTTATTTGCGTGTTTTCCTTTCCGAAAGCCGGGGAATCCCGATCTTCCGGGGATTTGGAAGGTGTCCGAATCAGGATACCCCTTGACGGCAAATCGGAAAAGGGTATCATGAAGAGTGAGAATAGGTTAGCACTGATAACCTACTCCATTGTCGTGTTGATCCCTGTTTGGACGCACGTGAGAAAAACGCTTGAAATGGAATGATTTTAAGGAGCAAAGCGCATGGATCGGGTCGTGGTAACCGGAATGGGAATAATCAGTCCCATTGGAAATACGGTGGTCGAGTTTTGGAATAATTTGATCGCCGGAAAATGCGGAGTCGGTCCGATCACAAAATTTGATACGACGGATTATAAAGTCCGCGTTGCCGCCGAGGTTAAGGATTTCGATCCCTTGAACTATATGGACAAAACGGAGGCGATGCGGTATGATCCTTATATCAAGTTTGCTCTTGCGGCGGCGGAACAGGCGGTTTCCGACAGCGGAATCCTTCCCCTGTCCGATCCGGAACGAACTGCGGTTTATTTCGGTTCGGCGATCGGCGGGATGGATACATTCATGCGGGAACATGAGAAATTGCTGAAAAACGGACCGCGCCGGGTATCGCCGTTTTTTATTCCGATGATGATTGCCAACATGGCATCGGGTCTGATCGCGATCCGATACAACTGCCGGGGCTTCGCAATGCCCTCGGTAACCGCCTGTGCAACAGGGGCAAGCGCGATCGGCGAAGCGTGGGAAAAGATCCGTTCAGGATCAGCGGATGTAGTAATCGCCGGGGGGAGTGAAGCGGCTATTACGCGATGTGCGGTTGCGGGATTTATCAATATGAAGGCGCTTTCACTTTCCGAAGATCCGGATGCGGCGTCGATTCCGTTCGATTCCCGGCGGGATGGTTTTGTGATGGGCGAAGGAGCGGGAGCTCTCGTTCTGGAACGATATGAACACGCGATGGAAAGAAATGCAAAGATCTATGCGGAGATCTGCGGATACGGAGCAACGTGTGATGCGTATCATCTTGCGACGCCAAGGCCGGACGGGCAAGAGAGTGCCCGGGCAATGAAATTGGCGCTGCGGCAGGCCGGTTGGACCAAAGAGGATCGCGTTTACATCAATGCCCACGGAACAAGTACGCCGCTTGGCGATATCGCGGAAACACTGGCGGTAAAAGAAGCCTTTGGCGAAGAAGCGGCAAAGGTCGAGATCAGTTCGACGAAATCAATGACCGGGCATATGCTCGGAGCGGCGGGAGCGGCGGAAGCAATTGCATCGATTTTGGCGCTGCGGAATTCCCTGATCCCCCCGACGATTCATTTGCAGAATCCGGATCCGGCCTGTGATCTGGATTATGTGCCGTTGGAGCCGCGCAAGTCCGATATTACGCTCGCGCTTTCCAACTCGTTCGGGTTCGGAGGACATAATGTTTCTTTGGCAATGCGAAATTTTCGATAAAAGAAATGAGGTGTGCTTTGAACCAGAAAGAGATCATGAAAATTTTGCCGCACCGGGAAGCAATGCTTCTTCTTGAAAATGTCTCTTTGGAAGGAGGCATCGCAAGAGGAACTTATCAGTTCCGCGGAGATGAGTGGTTTTTTCAGGGACATTTTCCGAAAAATCCGATCGCTCCCGGCCTGATCCTGTGTGAAATTATTGCGCAATCCGCCTGCGTTCTGGTCCGCCAGTACGCAACGGATTCGCTGGTCCCCTACCTCGTCGGAATGGATCACACGCGTTTTCACAACGATGTGCGGCCCGGCGATTGTTTTGAAACGGAATGTAAACTCATTCGAAAAAGAAAACCGTTCTTTTTCTTTGAAGGGGTTGGATCCGTTAATAAAAAGATCTGTGTGAAAACGGATTTTTCCATCGCGCTCCTTACAAAATAAGATCAAGGAACCCTATGCGAACAGAATACTGTCATCCATCGGACACCGAGCCCTTTTACCGGCAATTCTGTGAAGAAGAGCTGGACGAGACGGGCGAACTGAAGAGATTTGATCTCCGTTTTTCCGAAAATTACAATTTCGGATACGATGTCGTGGATCGAATCGCGGATCACGATCCGGAGAAGAAGGCGCTCGTTTGGCTGGGCGCCGACGGAGAAGAAAAAATCTTCACTTTCGGCGATATCCGCCGCTTGAGCAATCAGGCCGCCAATGCGTTTTTGGCGCACGGGATCAAAAAAGGCGATCGTGTAATGCTGATCCTTAAGCGATCTTATGAGTACTGGTATGCGGTGGTCGCTCTGCACAAGATCGGCGCGGTTGCCGTTCCCGCTTCTCATATGCTGACCCTGGAAGATCTTGTTTACCGGATTCGAAAGGTCGGGATCAGCGCCGTAATCGCACTTCACGATGAATCCCTTCATCGTCTTCTTCATCTCGCCCAATCCGAATGCACAACCTTGAAGCAGATCTGGACGATCGGCAGTAATTCTTATCGTTTTTGCAACTTCACAAAGGAGATCGAAGGGAGATCCGATTCTTTGGAACGAATTCCGACCAAAGCGAACGATATCATGATCGTTTACTTCACCTCGGGAACGACAGGGTATCCCAAGGCGGTCGCGCATAATCATCTTTATACATTGGCTCATATTATTACCGCGCGGTATTGGCAAAGAGTCGTTGACGGCGGACTGCACCTTACCGTTGCCGATACCGGATGGGGAAAAGCCTCCTGGGGCAAGATCTACGGTCAATGGATCCTCGGATCCGCTGTTCTGGTTTATGATTTTGAATCCTTTGATTCCCGATCACTGGTCAATGTAATGAACCGGTATGAGGTAACGACATTTTGCGCGCCTCCCACTGTTTACCGGTATATGGTGAAAAGGGACAATATCAATCTTCCCCATCTGAAGCACGCGACCTCGGCCGGGGAATATCTTCCGCCCGAGATCTCGCGGCAATTCGAAAAGCAGACGGGAATCACTGTTGCCGAAGGATACGGGCAAACGGAAACGACCCTTCTGATTGCCAATCTTGCCGGATCGAAGACGCGGCGCGGATCCATGGGGAAAGCCTCCCCTCTTTATGATATACAGGTGGTTAAAGAAGACGGATCGCTTTCGGAAACCGGAGAGCCCGGCGAAATCATTCTGGTCTCCAAAAAGAACCAGCGCGGTTTAATGCTCGGATATTTGAGCGGAAAGAAGATCGACGCAAGCTCGATTCGTGATGGGATCCATCATACAGGCGATTCCGGCTGGAAAGACAAGGATGGATACTTCTGGTATAATGGCCGGGTCGACGATGTGATCAAGACCGGCGGATTCCGTGTCGGTCCGGTCGAAATCGAAAATATCGTGATCGAACATCCGCAAGTTCTCGAATGTTCTGTGGTCGGCGTTCCGGATCCTCTGCGCGGACAGGCAATCAAGGCTCTGATCGTTCTCGTTGCCGATACAGAGCCTTGTGATGAATTGAAAAATGATATTCGTACGTTCGCAAATAATCGATTGGCCGTTTTTAAGCATATTCGAATTGTCGATTTTGTCGACGAACTTCCGAAAACCTCGAACGGCAAAATCCGGAAACGAACCTTATAATCTTCTCACCCTGTAAAGATATTTTTGTTTGGAACCACGGATGACACGGATAAACACGGATGAAATCAATATAAGATTCGGGACTTATATTTTTGATGAAAACGTGTTTTTACCAAAAAAGTATCCGTGAAATCCGTGGTTTCAAAATCGGTTATTTACAGTTTGAGTAATCTCAATCGGTTTCCGGATCGGGATAATTCGCTTTCAGCGCGGCAAAGATCAGGCGTGCGATCCGCGCTTTGCCCGCTTCCGTCGTAATATGAACGGAATCGTTGATAAAAATCCGATTCTTCGGATCCTTTTCCAAACGTCCGCGTATATTGGAATTTCTCGTCAAATCGACCAGATTGCAGGAATAAAAATCGCAAAGAGCGGCAAGCTGTGTGCGATAATGCCGCCGGATTCCATCTTTTTTGGGATTTGAACCCGCGTAGAAATTGGCGACGAGATAAATATCCAGATCGGGATAATCGGCAATGATTGTTCGGAGCGCGAGAATGGCCTCTTTCATTTGGTCCGGCGCCATTTTTTCCGTGTTTTCCTGTTCGCACAACGCGAGAACATCATCATAAGAGATTTTCGGATCCGGGAAACTATTTCCGCCGACGGTAATGATCAGAATATCGGGTTTACTTCCTTTTAAAAGATCTTTGGCCTTGTTCCACTGCTCGACAACAGACAGGATCTTTGATTTCTTTCCCCAAATCGCCCCGCCTTGGGCGGTATTGATCACAGTTGCCGACTTGGGCAGATAAGCCGAGATCAGGACTTCCGGCCATTTATCTTTTGTGGTCGAGGAATCACCCAGAATCACGATTTTTTTATTCGCGAACGACCCGGGGTTCTCAGCGGAAAAGAGAACGCTCTCTCCTGAAAAAGCCGCGAGCGAAATCAGGATTGAAAAAACAGGAACAATACGAGAAAAAAATGCTGCATTTGATATCCTTTCTTTTGGAACAAAAAGTCAAGATCATTTATAGTTCGATATAAAAGGGGATAATATCTTCGAAAGATCCGTTTTTCATTCGGAAGCCGCCTGGAATGGTTCCCAATCGGGTAAATCCGAGTTTTTCATAAAGATGAATCGCGGCGGTGTTTGTTTTTACCACTGCGTTAAACTGCAAAACGCGAAAACCGAGTTCTTTACCCTTGCAGAGAGAATGAAGAACAAGAGATTCTCCGACTTTTTTCCCGCGCAATAAGGAAGAGACGGCAAAACTCGCGTTGGCCAAATGGGCGCACCTTCCAACATTGTTCGGATGTAAAATATAAAGACCGGCGATCTGTCCCCCAAACTCGGCGACCCCGGTAAAGCTCTGAGATTGAAAAAAACGGGCCGCACCGTCCAAGTCCAAGGGATGATCCTGCGGAAAAGCGATTCCCTCTTCCACAATTTCATTCCAGATCGAAATCATCGCGGCAAGATCATCAGCTCGGTATTCTCTGATCAATACTTCCATTTTTCCTCCTTGAAGTTCGGATTGACACACAACAATCGAATTTTATCACAAATTTTAAACCTGTCCAGCCGATTCTTGACAAAATGCGAAAACGGAGTAATATAAAAAGATATTATGGGACTCATGCCGTAAAAATATTTTTGCTGGGAACCACGGATGACACGGATGAAATCCATATAAGATTCGGGGCTGATATTTTTGATGAAAACGTGTTTTTACCAAAAAAATATCCGTGAAAATCCGTGAAATCCGTGGTTTCAAAATCGGTTATTTACAGTTTGAGTATGGGATAATAATATTCATCTGAAGAATCGATTGATCATGGACGGTATAAAAACAGAAAAAGAGAGCAAAAAGATCCGAAGACACAATCTGATCAAATACGTGGTTCCAAGCGTACTTGGCAGCTGCTGTTTTTTTCTCTACATCATTGTCGACGGCGTATTCGTCGGACGGGGAGTCGGGACAGACGCCCTCGGCGCGGTTAATCTTACCTTGCCGTTTATCATGGTTGCATTTTCCCTGATTACCCTGATGACGATGGGCGGTATCACAGTGGTCGCCATTCGATTCGGACGGGGAGACATCAAAGGGGCCAACGACGCGTTCATGCACTCGATCACCGGAACTTTGCTGATCACCGCTTTGCTCGGAATTTTTGGTGTGTTCTTTACGGATGAACTCTGTTCCTTACTTGGAACGAACGATACCTTTCGCCAAATGATGAAAGATTATATTTTCTGGTATGCGGTTTTTCTGATTCCCGGCGGAATTGGCGTAATGCTCCAGGGCTTTTGCCGTAATGATAATTCTCCGATATTGACCTGTATTTCCGTAATCGCCGGATCGGCCGCCAACATTTTTTTCGATTGGCTTTTTATTTTTCCAATGCAGATGGGAATCAAGGGAGCGGCCATCGCGACCGGGGTCTCCGAATGCCTTGTTTTCGCAATTATTATAAGCCATTTTTTACTGAGAAAAGGAAGACTGAGAATTCGATCGGTTCCCCTGAAATACTCGCTCTTTCGCAAGATCATCGGACGCGGATCGCCGGAGATGATCGCGCAGTTTGCAACGCCCATTACCGTCTTTTGCATGAACAGTGTTCTGATCGCGCGGCTGGGCGACAGCGCGGTCAACGCGTATTCCATCATCGGATATATTACGTTCTTTTTTGTCGCCGTTTTTTTCGGAGCATCGGAAGGACTTCAACCCCTTTTCGGACAGAGCTTCGGGGCCAAAGCCAAAAGCGATCTGAAGTATTATTTTCGGGCCGGATGTCTGATCAACTTTCTGGGAAGTATTCTGATCCTGATCATTATCCTTCTGGCAGAAACCTTCATTTGCAAACTCTTTCGGGCCGATCCGGAGACTTTTCAGGTTACCTTGCGCGCGCTTCCGCAATTTATCTGGGTTTTTCTCGTTCTTTCCCAAAATTTTATGATCTCGGCCTATCTTTTTTCGACCAAGCGAACGACCGAAGCGGTGATCATGAACGTTTGCCGCAGTTTGATCTTCAATTCCGTTCTGATCACTCTTTTGCCAAGAGTATTCGGGAACGGGATTATCTGGTATACGTTCGGGATCTCGGAATTTTTGACTTTTCTCGTCGCTTTTTATTTACTGAAGAGAAGCGAAAAGAAAGCCTTTGTTTCCTGGGACAAGGCTTCCTGATCACGTCAATCCGCGGAAAGCCCGATCGATTCCAGCAGACATTTTTGAACCGCATAATCATGTTCGTAAGAATACGGGTTGACGATTTCACCGCGGATCACCGCCGCGAACTCGCGCCATTGATCTTCATATCGATTTTTCGGCTTGGGCATGGGGATCTCCTGATATCCTTTTTTGTATCCCTTGACCGCTTCATTCAGGGCGAGCTTGACCTTGCCCGCGGAGAGATTTCCGCCGACTTCCATAGGACGAACAACGATCGTTCCCCGTTCTCCCCGAACGATCAAATGCCGCTCCTGAAATCCATCGACTTCGGCAACCGAAGAGCGCAAGGTCGCAATACATCCGTCGGAATATTCGAAGACCGCAAGTCCGTTGTCGGTGCAGTTGTCGGATCGCGTCTTTCTCATAAAGGGATGAATTTTGTCCGGAATCCCTTTCAGGATAATCGCGAGATCGATCAAATGGCAACCCAAAAGGTAAAAAGATCCTCCTGGATATCCGGCAACCCGTTTCCGGCCCGACTTCTCGTCGTATCGGCTCATCGCCGCGTCGATATCATAGATCTTTCCAAGAAGTCCTTCCTTGACCGCTTTGATACAGAACTGAATGGATAAATTACTGCGGAGCATGTATCCCATCTGGACCATGAGATTTCGTTTTTTCGCTTCATCCAGAAGCAATCGGTATTCGGGCAGCGAGTATCCCGCCGGCTTGTCCAGATGAATATGCTTTCCGGCCCGAATACATTGAAGGCCCGCCGCGAGATTTTCCTTTTCGCTTGTTTCTACAACAACAGCCTGCAAGCCGGGCAGCGCGAGCAATTCTTCCGTTGACATCCAGGGGAGATCTTTATATTTTTCCTGCTTCATCGCGTTTTCGCGCGATTTTGAATCGATTTCCGCAATCCCCGCAAACTCAAAGAGATCTTTCATTTTCCGCAATGTATCGACTTTATACGCGTGAACATGTCCGGTTCCAAGCTGGCCGACTTTGATCTTCGGCTGGTTCTTTTCCGCGCTGAACAGATTTCCGGTGAGCAATGTTCCCGCCGCAACGGAGCCCGCTCCGTATAAAAAAGAACGCCGGGAACAAAGAGACGAATTTTCGTTCTGATCATTTATCATCGAATTTCCTCCTTCAGGACAGGTTAAAAATAAAAACGAAGCGCGGTCGCAAAAACATCGAGATCGGACGATCCTCCCGCATTATCCTGCGGGATGATGTGCGAATAATCGAACATCATTCTTGCCCGTTCGGTCCAATACCAGTTCAATCCGAAAGTGAATTCATTCACACGGTTTGCATTGATGCCGGGGAGTCCGATCTTGCCGAATCGGGCCAAATCGGTGTATCCCCATCGCGCGGCAACTTCCCACGCGCCGAAATGATCGAAGAAATTGCATCCGTTTTCTTTCTTGAAATCGAGATTATTGTTCATGGAAACGGCATTCCAGATCGCCTGCTGCGCGTTAAATCGGCGATATTCGCCCGTAAGGAATAAACGTCCTTCAACATAAGTTCCGAAAAGGGATGCGTCCCTTTCGTATTTGTTCAGAGCATAAGTTCGGGAATAGGCTTCCGTCTGAAATGCAAAGGGCCCGTTCTGCATTACAAGCTCGATTCCAGCCTGCTGATAATGATCGACCTTTCCCAGAGAGATTGTCTGCAAGGCGCCAAAGCCGGAGAGTTCGGAATATCGTTCGGTAAAGGTTTGATCCGAATTATTGGCGTTGTAATATCCGTAATGTCCGCCGATGAGCATCATGGATTTTCCATCGATTACACCCTTTTCATCTTTGGACGCGTAAGGCATATACGTCAAACGGGTATTGGCGATCCATCCCCAGCTTAAATTTTCCGCGCATTCATTTCTTTTAGTCGTTGCAACCGGCTTGTATTCGAAGAGCCCCATAAAAAGGCGTACATGATTATCGGCCCACAAATGGCGCGAACTGATTCCAAGGCGGTAAAAATTCAGAAAATCCGTTCCCTCGTAAAAAGCGAATGTCGTTTGCGTTCCCGGGGTCAATGTGGAGATTCCTTCTTCAACGCGGTGATTGCCGACTTTTACGGTTTCCAGAAGAGGGACATCGTCCGCGCAGATCCATACATCGCGAATTTCCACTCCGCCGGTGGACGATGCGTAATACATATCCGCTTTATAGGAATAATGCTCGTATCCGGCGCCGGTAACCCCGATCCGAAGATCCTTGATTCCCGCGTAATTCAGATCTTTGCGAAAATCGGGCGTCGGCGAACTGCTGTCCCCGGAGAGCCGATAGCTGTCGAAATAAACTCGTCCGTCAACCTTATGAACAAAACCGTTTTTGGAATCCGGCTTGTCCGCTTTCTTTTTGACCATATCTTCCAGCGCGGAAATTCGGGCTTCATAAGCCGCAAGATCAGGAGCCGGTTTGCCGTCCTTTTTTTGGGAAGCGGAAGGATCCGCAGCCGATTTTTCCGCGGTCTTTTCCGCAACCGGTTTATCGGCCGCAGGTTTTTCCGCGGTCGAACCGGTCTGGAAAGGAGGCAATGCGTTGACCGATCCGTACTGGACAGGTGTCTGAACCAATACAGGCGCGTTTCCGGGCTCGGCAGCTCGAATTGCGGCGGCCTTTCCGAAAATCAAAAGCGAAAACAACATCAGCAGAAAACAGATCCTTATCTCCCGCTTTCCAAAATCATTCTTGTCCATTTTTATTATCTCTCTTCCTTGAGGGATCAATAAAGATCAATATCAGCAACTCAATACAAATCCATTATTTAACGCGAAAATTCTTGGAATAAAAATTGAATCTAAACATTCTTTTGAAATTTCGTAAGCGGATGGGAACGGTCCTTTAAAGGAAATTCGATCGGTTTATTTTGCAGATGGGACGTATACACACCGTAGATCATTTCCATTACTTTCTGCGCTTCGAAAGCATTGCAAACCGGCTGACGGTCTTCCTTGATCGCCTGCATGAGATCCCAAACAGCATATCGCCTTGCGCTTGCGAAAATCGCTCCCATATTCATTTTCTTTACACTTCCAAAAGCCTTTTCCAGCGGAACCGCGCCTGGAATTTCCCGATCTTCGATCAGTTCGATCGTTTCCGCAAACGAAGTTCGCGCAGGCGATGTCGGATGATTATTGAACCGAAGCGGCTGCTGCTCCGGATGAGCGTCGGAAAAATGATAGGAGAGCATTCCCGATGTTCCCATTACAGCGATCCCCATCGGATAATCCTTCTTCTCATAAGAATAGAGTTTGCGCCGGCTTCCGTAAACGCCGTGAACGCCGTTGGGAAATCGGAATGTCGCAAAAATCTCGTCGCCCGCCGTCGGTCCGATCGGTTCCACCGTTTTTGTGAGCGGCTGATCCTTGAACGGTTTTCCATCAACATATACTTCTCCGTAAACATTGGCCGGAGCTCCGAACATAAAGAGGAAAAGATCCAAAATATGTGTTCCCAGAACAAGCATATCCTCTCCGCCGCCGCGATGATCATTCTTGGAAAATCCGTGAATGGTCAACGGTGTTCCGATCTTTCCGGATTCGATCAGCTTCTTCATGGTGCGGTATCCAAGATCATACCGCCGCGGATGGGCAACCGTGAGCTTGATATTATGCTTCTTCACAATTTTGACAATTTCGTCCGCATCATGAAGCGAAGAAACAAGCGGTTTCTCACAGTAGATATTGCATCCTTTTTCGGCAAGGATCCGAATCGCGGGAAGGTGTGTTTCCGGAAGGCGGCAGGTCAATACAACGATATCGGGCACTGTCTGTTTGAACATTTCTTCAAGTGATCGATAATGCTTTTTCGCGTGCGTAATCGCCATTCGCTTTTCGATATCCTTTTCATTGGAATCGATATGCGCAACGATCTCCACGTTCGGCAGACCGTAAAAAGCGGTCTCCAATCCATGTCCGCCGAGTGTTTTGATCGAAGTATCCTGAACAATCGCAACCTTCCAGGGCTCCGGCTTCGCAAAAGCGATATTACCGAAAGCAAGCGCTGATGCGGAAAACGCCGCCGTCTTCAAAAAGGTCCTTCGTGTTTCTTTCCGACTTTGCATGATTATTTCTCTTTTCGTGCTCTTTTCGTGATTTCTGCTTCCGATCAATTCGACTAAATGGATTCCGGAACGACATACGGCTTTCGATATTCACGGGACATCATCGCGTTGGCCTGATCGTTTCCGGCAAAGATCTCCTTTTCAACATCGATCTCCAGCATCGGTCCGAGAGAAAGCGGTGTGCGGTTCAGATCGACTCCGTTCGCTTCGAGATGGGCGATCATTCGATCCAATGTCGCTTCATTGTCGTCGAGCGATTTGATATTTTGAATTGCCCGCCGCAATTCCTCCTTGGAAACCTTGTTCTTCTCTCCCAAATAATAGGATGTACTTGCCAAATGAGATAAAGCGGCCGAAAGCGCTCCGCAGCGCGCATCCGTCGGAACACTCTTCGGATCATTCGCAACAAGGGCATTGATGAAATTATCGATATGCCGGATGCCGAGTTCGAATTGGGAAAGGATCTTTCCATCCGGATGTTCACTTCGGAATTCCTTGATCAATTCCCCTTTCCGATCGAACGCGTAAGATAAAGCAAAGGTCTGTCCTTTTTGATTCCATCCCTGAATCGCGTATCCGTCCGATCCATAGACAATCAGACCGACCTGCGTTCCCTGCTTCAAACCGACTGGAAGATTAAACAAAGGCGTTTCCAAACCGCGGATCTCCAGAACAAGGCTCTTGTCGCCGTAATCATAAATTGTGGTGGAAACATTGGCGGCATCTCCAGCGTCGATGTAATTGGGATTCTTCATTTCGATATCATATCCCAGCCGTCCGCCGTAAGTAATCACAGATTTCGGGAACCGATCGACATCCAGAATCCATCGGGCAACATCAAGCTGATGGGATCCTTGATTGCCCATATCTCCATTTCCGAAGATCCGCTGCCAATGCCATTCGTAAAGAAATCGTCTTCTTGTCAACGGGCCCAAAGGAGCGGGACCGCACCAAAAATCGTAATCCACACTTTTGGGAAGCGGATAATTTCCAAGAGGACCAAGCGTTTTTCGGCGTTTATAGCAAAGAGCCCGAACGAAATTCACCTTGCCAATCCCGCCGGATCGAATGAAGTCAACCAGCTGATTGATATTGATCGTCGATCGGCATTGGGTTCCGGTCTGAAAGACAACGCCGGATTTTTGCGCGGCGGCAACAATCGCCTTGCATTCGAAAAGATTGTATGTCAACGGTTTTTCGATATAGCAATGCTTTCCGGCCTGCATGGCCCAAATAGCCGTAAGAGCATGCCAATGATTTGCCGACGCACAGGCAACGACATCAACATTTTTATCTTCCAGCGCTTTACGAAAATCGATCAGAGGAGTCGGACGGTTTCCGAACTGCTTTTCGATCCGGCCGCACAAATTCACAGCGAGATCAAAATAAGGATCGGTAATATATCGAACCGTTGTTCGGGGATCATTACTGAAAAAGTGCGCGAGATTTCCGCCGCGCGATCCTGCGGCAACGACAGCAACACCGATTTTATCATTTGCTCCGAACGCACTTCGCGGAACGATCATGGGCGAAGCCGCCAAAGCCGCCGTCGATACGAGAAAACTTCTTCGTGTCTGTTTCATAAAATCTCCTCTTTATTTTCTGCTGAAAATGGAATAAATTGCCTTGTTTATCAAATAGCCTTAACCTCGAAAGATTTGCGGTACTCACGGGACATCAGGGCATTTGCCTGATCGTTCCCGATAAAGACCTCCTTTTCGGTATCGATATTGAGCTGAGCGCCGAGAGAAAGAGGAGTCCGGTTCAAATCGACCCCATTCCGTTCGAGGTGCTGAACTGTCCGGACAAGCGTCTCTTCATTATTGTCGAATGAAGGAACATTTTCCAGAACTTTTTTCAACTCGACAGGAGAGATCTTGTCCTTTTCTCCGAGATACCAGGAGATATTTCCGTAATGGGCAAGCGCGGCCGACAGTTCTCCGCATCGGGCATCCGCGTTGACCTTTTTCGGATCGTTTGCGATAATCGCGTCGACAAAATTGGAGACATGCCGATCGGTCGCGTTCTGATCCGGCGTTAAGCGGCCTTGAGCATCAACGCTCCGGAATTCCTTGATCACATTTCCTTTCAGATCATACGCGAAGCAGACGGAATAGATATTCCCGCGTCCGTAAGGCGCTTGAATTCCATATCCTTCCGATCCGTAGAAGATAATCCCGATCTGTGCTCCGACCTTATCGCCGACAGGAAGGAAAAGAGGCGGCGACTTGAGTCCACGGACTTCACACACGATCGTTTTTGTTTTGTAATTATAAATTGTGATCGAAGTATTGGCGGTATCACCGGCATCGACATAATCGGGATCCTTCATTTGGACATCGTATCCCAATCGTCCGCCGTAAGTGAAGACGGAATTCGGAACGGTATTGAGTCCGAGCGCCCAACGGGCAATATCAAGCCGATGAGGACACTGATTGCCGAGATCGCCGTTTCCGTAGAGACGCTGCCAATGCCAATCGTAATGAAAAACAGGGCGAGTAAGAGGCCGGACCGGAGCCGGACCGCTCCAGAAGTCGTAATCGACTCCATTGGGAAGCGGATAATGACCGAGGGGACCAATCGCGTCCCGTCGCCGGTATCCGCAGACCCGCGCCAGCTTGACCTCACCGATTCCTCCTTGATGAATGAAATCGACCAGCTCGTTTACGTTGGTTGTAGATCGGCGCTGGGTCCCGGTCTGAAAAACAAGTCCGGACTTTTCCGCGGCGGCGGTAATCGCTTTTCCTTCGAAAAGACTGAAAGAGAGCGGTTTTTCCATATAGCAATGGCGGCCCGCCTGCAAAGTCCAAATCGCGGTCAACGCATGCCAATGATTGCAGGAGGCGCAGGCGAGCGCATCAACGGCGCGATCTTCAAGAGCTTTTCGAAAATCGACAAGCGCTTTCGGTCGATATCCGAATTGTTTTTCAATTCTATTACATAAACTATTCGCGCGACTAATATCTGGGTCAGTAACGTAAAGTATTTTTGTACGCTTATCTATACCAAAGCCGACACTCAAAGCTCCGCTTCGGATCCCCGCTCCGACCAGGGCAATTCCAAGCTGATCCTGTTTTGCAAACAGATTTTCTGATAATATCATCGGAACAGCTGCCGTAAATAATGCAGTCTGTTTTACAAAACTTCTTCGTGTCGTTTTCATAGCCCCCTCTTTACGGATTCCCTTAAAATTTCGTTTATTATAAAAAACACGCTCCAAAACCGCTCTTTGAAAAAAGAACGGAAACTCTCCAAGCGAACCAAATCGTCATTTCTTTCATTTTCACCGAAATAAATACACTAAAGAAATTAAAGACAACGTAAATTTTACAAATTTAAAGAATCAATGTCAATACTGAACAGGAAATAAACAGGAGATAAATTTTCGAATAATGTATCTCTTATTGACATGGTACTTTCGACGGGGTAAACTTTACAAAGTGAACTTTCCCAAGTATTGTGAAACCGGACGCTCCCGGTTCATACAAGCGACCGCCGGGAGCGGGTCCCCGGCAACCGCGCGGAAGCGCGAACTGGATGCAACGTCTACGTTGCCGGGAGCGGGTCCCCCCAAAAACCATAGAATTCTGTAAAATAAGAGGAATATTTCAAGGAGTATCTCATGAAAACCCAACTGATTGCATTTGTAATTTTGATTTTGTTTCTTCCTTCTGCGGTATTTGCGCAAAAGAATACTTCCCTCTATCAAAAGGAAAAAGACCTGATCGCGCAAAGGGCCAAAGAGATCGAACCGCTTTTATCGGAAACGCCGACCGTGTTCGGGGCACCTTTTTCGGATCGGGAAGCATGGTCAAAAATTCTCGAACTCCCTGCAGGAAAAGCCGCAGTAAAAAAGGGACACAAAATTCTCAATGATCCTGTTGCGGATATCCCGGAAGATCTTTACAAGCTCTTTTACAAAATGGGCAATCGTACGCAATATCAAAAAGCGCGATCCAAATGGTCCAATCGTCTGGAGACGCTTGTCGTTGCCGAGCTGTATGAGAATAAAGGAACGTTTGTTCCCGCGATTGAAGAAATGATCCGCCGATTTTGCGCCTATCCTTCCTGGATACTTCCCGCGCACGATCCCGACGCGAAAACTTACGACGGCAAAGCGACCGTAAGCGATCTGGTCTCTACAGCAACCGGATGCACCATGGGTCTGATCGCAAACTGGATGAAAGATTCCCTGTCGCCGGAAACACAAAAGCTGATCCGGGAAAACGTCCAGCGAAGAGTTCTGGATCCTTATAAAAAGACCATTTTGAACCCATCCGGCAAAAGGTCGATCTGGTGGCATCGCGGAGCGAACAACTGGAATGCCGTTTGCACAATGGGAACGATTGCCGCGGCTCTTTCGCTTTGTGAATCGCGGGAGGATCGCGCCTGGTATATTGCCGCCGCCGAATATTTTACCAAAGAGTATTTTTTCAAGGGATTCACTCCCGACGGATACTGTTCTGAAGGAATGGGCTACTGGAACTACGGATTCGGACATTTCATCTATCTTGGCGCAATGATCAAATACGCGACCCAAGACAAGATCGATTTCTTCCAATGGCCGCTTGTGAAAGAGTGCACACTTTTCGGTCCGAACATGGAAATCGCGGACAATATTTTTGCCGCTTATGCCGATTGTCCTCCTTCGGCGAAGCCCGGGAATACTTATGTCGCTTATATGAGCCGGACTCTTGGACTGCATTTGAGCAAGTATGAAAAGAACGGGCTCTTCCCGAACTGCGGAACAACCAGTCTGTTTAATCTCGCGTTTTTCTGTTTTGATCCGAATATCTTTCCGGATCCGCAAGCGGAAACGGAGACGGAAGCCGATCTTCCGATCCGAACGGAATTCCCGGATGCCGGTATTCTGATCTGCCGTCCGAATCCCGAGAATCGCAAGATCACGTTTGCAGTTTCCATGAAAGCCGGACACAACAGTGAGAATCATAATCACAATGATATCGGATCCTGGACGCTTCTTTTAACGAAGAAAGATTCCAAAGGGTCGATCACGGCAAAGACGATGATCCTTGATCCGGGCGGAGAGGTTTACACGCGCCGGACGTTCAGTAAAGACCGGTATGTCGGCGAACTTTTGAGTTCGTTCGGACATCCGGTTCCCCGTATTAACGGAACACTTCAAAGGACGGGAAGAAAAGCGGAAGGCCGAATCACGGAGCGGAATTTTTCGGAAGAGGAAGATACATATTCGATTGACTTGACTTCCGCGTATGAGGTAAAGGATTTGAAATCGATCTGCCGCACGTTCCATTATTATCGGAAGACGCCGGACCAGTATATAAAATATCTTTCGAATTCTGAAAAGGCGGAAGGTGCTTTTGCGGTGGAGGACAAAATCGCATTTTCCGGCGTGCCGGGAACGATCGATTCTCCTTTGATCACCAACGAGAAGGCGATTGCATCAGAAGAGAAAGGAGAGATCTGGATCATCACGCTGGGCGAAAAAGAGAAAATACAGATCAGGGTTTCTGCCGTCGATACTGAAGGGAAGTCGATTCCGCTCGCGATGGAAAAGACAATTGTTGGAGAACATGATGATTCTGTTCGAACGAAACCGACCCGACTGGGATTCAAGAACATCGACCCGGTAAAGGACGCAACGGTCCGATTCCTCATTGTTCCTTGAGAACGTAAAGTTTACATTTTGTTCGGGACAAATTGGGTGATTAGGGATTATTCCTGGGACCGCAGGCTTCCAGCCTGCACGGCGGTAATGCCGCCGCCTCTGTAATAGACGGGAAGTTTATAAAAAACACAATTCCCATTAACCCGGGGAAGCGGTGAAAAATAAAGAAACCGAACACGGTTGGAGCCCGAGCGCTGGGAGGGAGCCCGTCCCGGGCACCCGGCGGCGAAGCCGCCGCTCCCGTTGGTCGGGTTCGAACCCTTTTCGATATTCTTCGTTCTTTTTGCACTGCGCTTACAGCGCGCTGCTGTTGGTGGGTCGTTGACCCGGGGTGCCGCACAAACATTTCATGTTTATGCTCTGCCCCGGGCTGGAAGGCACTGCCCCTGTCGGGGCGCTGATTATCGGCAGTTCCAGCCGGATTAAGTAGTAGCGTGATTATTTGTGTTTATCCGATAAGGCCCCGCAACGGTTTTCGGGAATTCACATCACTCGGGGCGGCCAAGATGACCGCCCTCCGTATGCGGCTTCGCCGCCGGTCTGTAATGGGGGTAAAATTTTAAAAAAACGTTGTGATTCGATTAAGGGTTGAATCACGATTCCCCGGGCGATATAAATTCCCTAATTCCGGTCGCTTCGCTCCCTCCATTACGGGCTTGCGGTCGGTTGCCGTACACCGCTTCGAACTCTTCTCAAGAATCTTTTACAGTATGAGTCCCCCCACTAACGTTTTGGAGGCCTTCTCGGGATTCTTTTATAGATCAGCATTGATTCAGCAGGCAATAAATGATGCCAAATAAATGCCTGCTCATATTCGTCCGCGGGCATTACAGAATGAGTAACGACTTCGCCTTTTATATCCGCGGAGGCTTCCAATACAACCTTGTGAACACCTTCTTTTAAACCGGCAAGAGCTGTTATTTTTAATTCGCCTTCATTTTTTCCTTTTGGAATGAGACCGTTCCCGATTCGAAATTGGTCCGAATTGGCGATACGAATACGCACTTCTCCCTCAAAACCGTCTTTACGGATTACATGGCATTTTATCGGTTTCACGGTCTCTTTATAAAATAAACCGGAAGGATCACAATAGACGGAAAAATCCGGAATTTGCTGCGATATTCTCAATCGATAGGCAAAAGCCTCGCCTCCTTTCCGGGTAATATCGTACAGACGGATATAATAATAACCTGTTTCCGGAAGTTCGACCGACAGATAAGGATCCGCATGATGTGTCTTTAAACCGATATTGGGTCCCTTCGGCCCGGATCGATCATCATTTTCGGCAATCAATTTACCGTCGGCGTTTAACAGCTCGATTTTTGCGTCAAGCGGAGAGTTCAGGGTTCGCGCCATTACATCGCAGATCAGCCTGCCCCCTTTGCGGCATTTGAATTTGAACAGATCCGCATCGTTTTTATCCGAAATTCGTCCGTTAATCATTATCGGTCCGCGGCATTCATTCGCTTGATCCAACTCGTTGTTCGGTTCCGATTCCATCATTTCCGGCAAGTCCCCGACTTCAAAAAGAATCGGTTTAAGAAGCTGTTTTCCATTGAGTTGAGATACAGACTGAATTCCGCTTTTGAGTTTATCGGTCTGTAATGAAAGTGATTCACTTGGCAAATTCCAGCCTTTCAAGTTCAATTTCAAAGGATCTCCTATTTTTCCTCCGAGCGGAAAGACGGAAGTAACCATTGGGAATGGACCGATATTGATTCGATAGACGAAATCATCACGGCCTCGAAAAACCGAATCTTGTATTTTTAAAGTGTACACGCCCTCTTTTTCGATATCGGCAAGAATGACCGGATCCGGTTCATATCTCCAGAACATTGCTTCCTCGACTTTTTTTCCTTCCGGATCATAAAGAGCAATACAGGGCTGGAACCAGCCGGGAACGGCATCGGCAAGATAAGGACGCAAATGACGCGCAAGAACCTCAATCACGATTTTTTGTCCTCGCTGTGCCTTGAATTGATGATAATCGATATCTCCTGCGTGAATTTGTCCATTGACAGTAACGGGCAATTTCAGCGGCTTTGATTCTTTAATACTGTTCGGAGCAATAGTTGCTTTCTTCCACCGGTAATTTTGCGAAAGAGGATCTTCGGAAAGAGAATCATTGGGTTCGATTTCGATGATCTCGCGCGATGTGCCGACGATGAATCGCGCAGGAGGGGTTATTCCAGCCGGACCTGCAAGACGAAGATCGCGATCGCCCGGTTCCGCGTCGGGATCAATGGTAATTTCCAGCATAACGCCCCGATTCAATGCTTCTTCAAGAGGCTTTCGTTCCAATCGCGGAGAGAAGTAATAGTAGTATATCATTTCTAGATCGGACAATTTCGGATCCCTCATTAGATCCATAAAAGGATATTTTTGCATAATATATTCTTCTGTCGGTTTGGACGTTTTTTTTTCGGGCGCGGTTTTTTGATCAGAACTCTCTTCACGCGGCTTTTGACGGCGCGGAATAAATCGTCTTCCTTCCATTTTTCCCAGTGCTTCCAAATACATTTTGTTGATCAGCTGCCGCTCCTCCGGATCATTGATGTGCAGGGAAAGAACATCCTGAATGACACGTGCGTGAACGCCTTTTCCTGAAAGAATGACCTGATTGCTTTTTGTGATCTGCCGTCCTCCGGCCAGCATATGAAAAGTTGTTCCCCGCTGACCTCCTGCGGGAAAAAAATAGGCGATTTTGGGATCTTTGGGTTCATTCTGCGGCTTCGGATCTGCTCCCAATGACATGATCGGCAGCAGAGAAATGAAAAGCGGCAGAATAATAAAATATCTTTTTCTCATTGCAGAGTTCTCCTTAATGTAATTACGATTATATCATGATTTCATTCAGACGACCCGTGTTTGATGCCGGCGGCATATAGGGGATATGAATTCCTTTATCATTTGGAAGCGGATCATCGGGATTGATTCCGAGAAGTTGATACATGCTTCCCAGCAGATCTTGAGGAGCGACCGGTCTTGAAACGACTTTTTCACCGGTCTCATTGGAAGATCCGATCACTTTTCCTCCGCGAAAGCCGCCTCCCGCGAGAACAGCACTGAAGCATTGACCATGATGACCTCTTCCGCCGAACCAGGGCGATTCCCATCCGACTTTGGGTGAGCGCCCGAATTCCCCGCCCCACCAGATAATCGTTGTATCGAGCAGTCCTGTATCGGCAAGTTCTTTCAGCAGAGCGGACATTCCCTGATCCCATTGAGCTTGCCGGGCAGTCAATGCCTCGAAATGCCTTTTGTGTGTATCCCATCCGAGATAGTTTATGGTAATATACGGAACGCCCTGCTGAACAAGACGACGTGCCATTAAACAAGCCTGTCCGAACCAGTTCATGCCGTATTCGCCGCGAATTTTGTCCGGCTCACTGCTCAGATCAAAGACTTTCACGGCATTGCCCGTAATCAGACGGCTTGCATTTGTTCTTGCCGTTTCCAATTCTTCCATCAGTTGGTCCTTTTGATTCATTTTTCCGTAAGTATCCAGCGATTCGAGCAAAGATAAACGATCATGCTGACGTTTTTCCGTAATTCCTTCGACAACGTATCCTGATACGAGAAAAGGCGTTTTAGCGGGATCGCCGCCGGTAATAAACGGCTTGTATTTCGGACCCAAAAAGCCCGATTCGGAAAAACGGCCCTGTGCCGCCGTCAAAACAACATAAGGCGGGATCGGCAAATCATAACCGGCATCATATCCTTTCACTTTCGC
>JAUNSU010000196.1 GCA_030539035.1 Planctomycetia bacterium | reverse complement strand
AACTTCGCGCTTTTACCTTGGTGGAGCTTTTGGTCGTGATCGCGATTATCGGGATCTTGATCGGACTTCTCTTGCCCGCAGTTCAGGCGGCGCGGGAAGCGGCCCGTCGAATGGAATGCACCAACAAAATGAAACAGATTGGAATCGCCTATCAGAATTTTCATGATGCGCACAATCGATTTCCCGCAGGTTGGGGAGATCCGCTTCTTAAAATCGGATTTACAAGCGCGACCGGTTATCCGGGGGACGGCGTTTGCTATTCTTTTCGGGTAATGCTTCTCCCTTATATTGAACATCAGGCGCAATATGATCTGATTATGACCGGACTTAAAAAACTGAAAGATACGAATCCAAGCGGAACGACATCAACATTGACAGCCGGCGTTTTCCAGGTTACCCACGATACATCAGGCGATGGACGTCTTTTCGCGAATCCGCTTATACCCTATATTTGTCCTTCGGAAGCGCATATTGCAGTTCCGGAACCCCCGCGGGCGATAGCCAATTACGTTGTATGTCTTGGCGATGTTTGGGGATGGAATGACTGGAAACTTCCGACTATTCGCGGGGTCGGGATTTCAAAAGACGATGCACTGATCCTTGGTTTTTCCTATCTTACAGACGGATCCTCCAATACGGTGATTGTATCGGAGAATACGGTTGGTCTTTCCGGATCGACCCAGGTTAAAACTGGAGTTGTTCACGCGGTTGGCGATATTTGGTATGCCCATCAGCACAACGGCAGTGATATCGGATTGATTCCGGGAATGGCCGTTGGCAACGAGTTTATATCAACAGTATTAAGTACAGTATGGAATACGCAATACGCAAAGAGCCGCCGCTGGTTTCATGGATATGCGCCGTTTTATAATTCCTTTCATACGATACTGCCTCCGAACAGTCCCTCCTGCGGGCCGGAGAGCCACGCTCTGATGTCGGCATCCAGCTATCATACCGGAGGAGTTAACACGGTATTTGCGGACGGATCGGTCCATTTTATTTCCGATACGATCGACGCGGGCAATCCTTCTCAAGGACATATCATCAATGGAGTTCGGAAAAATTTTAATAACGGGACCAAGATTCAGGGGGTATCCCCTTATGGAATCTGGGGTGCTCTCGGATCGTGTCAAGGCGGTGAGTCGGTTGCTTTGTAAATCAAACTGTAAATAACTGATTTTGAAACCGCGGAATTCACTGATTTTCACGGATACTATTTTTTGGTAAAAACACGTTTTCATCAAAAATATCAATCCTGAATCTTATAGGGATTTCATCCGTGTTTATCCGTGTCATCCGTGGTTCCAATTAAAGATATTTTTACAGTATGAGTTTGTAATATCTGAAATTAAAGGATGAATTGATCATGAATAAACATATCAAGATTGCGCTGTTTTTTTTGGGCTTTATTGTAATTGCCGGCTGCGGGGAAGGCGGCCCGAAAACATACAATGTATCGGGAACGGTCTTTTATAAGGATCAGCCGGTCGATGGAGCCATGGTCGTTTTTTCTCCTTCAGACGGAGGACTTAATGCTGTTGGAACCACCGATGCCGCTGGAAAATTCGTTCTGCGCGCGGCCCAGGGAAGCAAATCTTGGCAAGGAACCGTTCCCGGCAATTATGAAATCGGGATTACAAAGCGGATCAATACGGCGCCTGTTCCTGCAAAAGAAGAGATGGAAGCGGCCCGCGCAGCTGGTGAAGATCTCGCCCGGAAATATCCTGTTGTCTATAAGGATCTTATTCCTGTAAAATACAATAATCCGTCCGAATCCGGGCTGACCGCAACAGTGGAAGCCGGGAAAGAGAATACATTCGAATTCAATTTGACTGATTAGGAATGAATTCTCAACGTTTTCCAAGCAGGATATCGCCGTCGGTCTTTTCGATATGAACAGGAATAAGCTGTCCGATCAAACGGGAAGGATCCTCCTCATTGGAATCCAAAGGCAAATGAACTGTAAGATAATTTTCCGCAGTTCCGATCAGAACCGACGGCGATCCTTTGACACAATCTTCCGCAAGCAGCGTGATCTGTCTGCCTGTACAGGATCGGGCATAATCCTCGCGGCGGCGCCGGGCAATTTCGGACAAATGGGCCAGCCGCCTTTTCTTTTCCGGTTCCGGAACCTGATCCGGCATTCGCGCCGCTTCCGTATCCGGACGGGAACTGTATCGAAAAAGATGAACTTTCGAAAAACCGATCCTTTCGACCATGGAACAGGTATTCAAAAACTGATCTTCCGTTTCTCCGGGAAATCCGACTATTACATCCGTGGTCAACGCGGCATCGGGAATTTTCTCCTTGATCTTTTCGCACTTTTCCCGGTAAGGTGTGCTCATCCAGCGCCTTTTCATTCTGCGAAGAACCGTATCGTCTCCGCTCTGCATGGAAAGATGGAAATGAGGACAGATCCGATCCTGGTGATCCGCCATAATGTCCAGCATTTGATCAGAAACCTCGACTGCTTCCAGGCTTCCGAGCCGGATCCTTGCTTCAAAAGGGATCTTCATCAGAGCATCCAAAAGTCCGGCAAGAGAAACACGCTTCTCTTCCGTAATATGTTCCCGAATATTCAAATAATCGGATAAGGGAAGATCATTGCAGGTGTTCACGGCGAGATCGATTCCGTAATGGCCCAAATGAATTCCGGTCAATACGATTTCCCGATACTGATTTTTATCCAGACGGATCACTTCCGCCGCGATCTCTTCGATCGGACGGCTTTTGAGATGAGGCCGGACTTTCGGAATAATGCAATAAGCGCAGCCGACGCGGCAGCCGTCCTGGATCTTGATATAAGCGCGGTGCCGTTCTTCAAAATCATGGATCCCGGAAGGAATGTTCGTCCATCCGCGATCAAGGAAATAATCGTTCAGTTTGCCCTTATCGCAGATTACATCACGGACATTCGGCATTGAGAGAACAAGATCGCGGCTGTGTGCGGCAAAACATCCCATCACAACGATTTCCGCGTTGGGAAAATGCCGGGCGGCGCCTGTGATCATTTTTCGGCTTTTCGCATCGCTTTCGGAGGTGACGCTGCATGTATTGACAAAGATCAGATCGACAGAAGGATCGGGATCAGGTCCGTTTGCGGGAACCTCTTCTCCGCCGTTCATCAAGAGCACCGTTCGGGTAAACTGGCTCTCATACTGATTGACTTTGCAGCCAAGAGTAAACGTTTTAAAGCGCATGGACTGATCCTTACTTCGAGATGTTCGCGACGAAATTCATGATGCGAATCGCGGTTCCGGTGCTCTTTTCATTTTTATCGGAAGCGATTTTGATCTCAAGGAGATGTGATCCGGCGGGAAGATTGTCGTCGAACATGATCGTTCGGGGATAATGGAGTTTTTGACTGTATTCATGATACAGATCGATTTTTTTCCAGGGCCCGTTGTCGATGCGGTAATTGAGGGATCCGGCGTCGGGGCCGGCAAGGACGAACGCGCCAATCGCGGTTCCCGTGAAGTCGATTCGGCAGCGCGCTCCCGGTTTGGATCCGAAAAGAAACCGATCCTTAATATACCGCGGACGGCAACTGCCCGCGATATTTTTCCAGTCGGGAACGCCCAATGTCCAGTTGGAATCGTATTTTGTACTGTCGAAGGTAAGGAATTCGCCCCTTTCATAGCAGTAAGGATCAAGAGGAGCGGGGAAAGAATAAGGAACGAGAGAGGATTTTTTCCCATCGATTTTTTTCCAGGAACTCATCAGGAGCGATTCGATCATATCGGTGCAGATCCGATTACCCAAGGGAGCAGGATGAACGCCGCCGAACTGCTTCCAGGTCAATTTTCCGGAATCGATTCTTTCGGTCGTTTCTTTGGCGAGATTGATCGTTGAGATCCGGTAATGTTCGGCGACTTCCCGATGGGCTTTGATACTGTCGGCCAGTTCGCCCCGATGGAATGCTTCCATGATATTGCTGTTGACGAAATAGGTGATTACAATATCGACATTGGGATTGGATTTTCGGATATGCCGGATAATTCCTTCCATTCCCCGAATGGATCGGGCAACGGAAAGATGGGCGTCCTGATCGTCGTTGACGGCAAATTCGAGGAAGAACAGATCGATCTTTCCGCGGTCAAGGACGTCCCGGAAAAGGCGGAATGCTCCTGTCGTAGAACAGGTTGATGAGATCCCCGCGGAAATAAATTCGAAATCGGTTTTTGGGAATTCGCGGCGGAGGAAGGTGCAAACCATGGGACGATATCCTTCCATTTCCGTAATGGATCCCCCGAGAAATGCGACCCTTCCTTTTCCGGTCTGTTCAAAAACGATTTTTGAATTGCTGTATTCACATCTTTTTTGGACATTGGGGAGTAATTTTTCAGAGATCTCGCCGGAAAAGATCATTTCGATCATGAAGAAGAAAGAAAGCCCGAAAAACACAAAACGATCCGCGAAAAATTTCATTCGATTCTCCCGTTAAAATAGAAAGATTCAAGCTGCCAACCCGATACCGGTCTCTTTTATTTTAGCATACATTACTCAAACTGTAAATAACTGATTTTGAAACCACGGATTTCACGGATTTTCACG
>JAUNSU010000195.1 GCA_030539035.1 Planctomycetia bacterium | reverse complement strand
GTATAAGGTTGGAACCCGAGCGCTGGGACGGTGGGCGTCCCGCCCACCCGGCGGCGAAGCCGCCGCTCTCTGTAATAGACGTGGTGTTTGTAAAAATCGCAATCTCCCATTAACCCGGGGAAGCAGAGAAAAACAAAGAATTTTGTATAAGGTTGGAACCCGAGCGCTGGGACGGTGGGCGTCCCGCCCACCCGGCGGCAACGCCGCCGCTCTCTGTAATAGACGTGGTGTTTATAAAAATCGCAATTTCCCATTAAACCGGACGGCGCCTCGCCGCCCGGACTGGAAGGCACTGCCCCTTTCGGGGCGCTGTTTATTGACAATTCCAACCGAGTTAAGTAATAGGATCTCTTCCAGCGAGGTTAATGGACATTTGCGTTTTATGGTATATATTACCTTGTTCGTTTGTGTGTATCCAAGGAAGCTCCACCGCGATTTTCGGGAACTTACATCGCTCGGGGCGGCCAAGATAACCGCCCTCCGTATACGCCTTCGGCGCTGGGAAGTGAAGAGCCAAAATCTCTAAAAAACGTTGTGATTCGAAATTTTCCGATGCAACTTCTTTTACGGCGTAAGGGATTCACCGCCGTTGATCGATCCGAGAGCGCCCCAAATGCCGAAAAGGCTTTGTCCATTATCCGGCTGGGTTGTCGTGGAAAGATTTGACGCCGGGCCATTATCGATTGTGTCGGAAATAAAATGAACCGTTCCATCCGCGTAAAGCGTATTAACCCCTCCGGAATGATAACTCGATGCAGAAGCGATAACAGCCTTGTTGTATTGCAATCCATGCTTCTTTCCATCAGACCACATACAGGACGGTGAATTCGGAGAAAGAACCGTTTGGAATACGATATTCGGCGACGATCCGCAGGCATGGTTCCATCCGCGGCCCGACTCAAAGACTTCCGTATTCACAAGTTGGCCGGGATTGGTCGGATTGGCCGCTTCCAAAAGACAGGACGCAGGAGAAACTTGGCTACTGCTGCTGGCAATTCCTCCCTTGATATGATTATCGTATTGTGTTTGTCCGACACAGGCTTCCGAAACGGCGATCGTATTGGATGTTCCGTCGAGGATATCAGCAAAAGATCGGCAGACAAGGCCCGCAAAACCGGATCCTCCTCCGAAAAAGCCTCTTTTTCTACTGGTCCAGGAACTTCCGGAATTAACATGGTCGCCCATACAGGCGCAATAGCTTACCCTTTGAACGGTTCTACCGGAATCATTGGGACGAACGTAATTCACTGCACCGGCATCGGAGGGACAGGCCATCGCGCCGTAAGGCTGGTTGATCGGATCAATTGTCGCTTCGTAAATGACTGTGTACATTTTTTCCCGGACTGCGACATCATATCGGGCGGGTTGTTCCATAAAAGGATACAACGCAACGTGAAACGAGCAGAGTCCATATGGGCCCTCCGGCAACGAAGATCCCGTCCGCATAGGCGGAAAGAAGAGCGTACTGTCGTGATAATTATGAAGCGCGATTCCGATCTGTTTGAGCTTGTTCGTGCATTCCATGCGCCGGGCCGCTTCCCGCGCCGCCTGAACTGCCGGTAAAAGAAGTCCGATCAAAATCCCTATGATCGCGATGACGACCAGTAATTCCACTAATGTAAATCCCCGTTTTTTCATTTTTTTCTCCTCAAATACGGGCTTACGGCCCGGCATGTGTTGTTAATGATGTGTTCCGCACATTCTACCATGCGGCAATCTCTTCCGCGGTTAAGGCCCGATCAAAGAAAGAGATATTCCTGATCGCGCCGTTTAAGTTACGATTATTTTTACCGACTTTATTCACGGTCAAATTCCCCAGCATCAGATCTTCCAGCTGAAGTTTTTGCGTCTGTTTCCATTCTTCCTGAAAGATCTTTTTTCCGTCGCAATACTGTGTGATCGTATTATTGCCGCGATCAGCAACAACGGCCAATTTTATCCAGGTTCCCCAATGGGTCCGGGGAAGAACAACAGGCGATTCGAATCGAACCGATTCACTCGGTTTATCCCCGGAAAGAAAGAACTGAAGTTTTCCTTCCCGTGAGATCTGCCAAAGAATCGATCCCGCATGATCGAAAAAATCGCCGTTGGCACAAATCACATTTCCCTGATTCGCGAGCCGATCGATTCGCAGATAAACGACACAGGAGATCGAATCATATTTCCCGATAATTCGGGAACGTCCGAAGGCGTTGTCCCGATCAAACGCGATCGATCGGGTCCCGGCAAGAGGACCATCTCCTGATCGGCAGCCGCTTAAATCCGCTTTTTGACAAAGATCTTTTCCGTATTGCGACCGATTCAGGACCGTTCGCGTCTCCTCGCCGTCAAATCGAAAACTTGCGATCAGGCCGGGTACGGTTTCCTGTTTTTCGTATCGGATCCGATTTTCCGATTCGATCTTGCGTGTATTTTCCTCTGTTCGTTTTTCCATCTCCTTTCGACTGATATACTGATCGGGCTTCGAAGGGATCTCCCGTACCTTGCGATGAAGATCGACCTGGGCCGCCTGTCCCAGCGATAAGGAAATGATCGGAAGTTCCGGAACGGAAAACTGAACCCGACCTTTGATCACATCCGTTCGGCATTCCGTTTTCGTTACCTCTACAAAAAATTCCGTTGACAGATCGACGACATTACCGAACGGCGTCGCGATTTCAAATCCTTTTCCGGCAGGAGAAACCGCGGCACTGATCCGGCCTTCCGAACAGAACGAGTTTTTCCCGCCCCGGACAAGATATTCGCAAGGGCCGTTCAAAACAATTCGAGTTCCATTGTGATAGAGGAGTTCGACCAGCCCGCTCTGAAAAACGATCGGACCTTCGGGAAGCTCCTGTCCCCGTTTAAACACATTTTCTTCGGAAGGCCATTTCACATCGATCAGATCGGCAACAACGGCAACCGAGTGAAAAGAATCTGTCGGATCATTCGAACGAAACGCCATTCGGATCAGGGAAACCGAAAAAAAGATTACAATCAGAAAGGAAAGCGCGAATCCGGAATAGATCAAGATCCGTTTTCTTTTATTCGGCCGTTTTTTCTGTTCGCTTTGCCGGATCCAGGTTCCATCGGCGGTAAATTCAAGCGGATCAGAACAGACGATCGGTGTATTCAATTCGGGATCGAATTCGGAGGAATCGATAAAATCCGATAAGGGAAGAGATCCGCAGCCGCCGGAAGCAGAGATCACGTCTTTTTTTCGAACCGTAAAGATCCGATCCAGATAAAGATCGAGCAGGAGATTTCTCTGAAGAATCGCCATCGCATCGGGTTCTTCGTCGAGATAGCGGAGCAGATCGTTCGCCTGTTCCGGAGTGATATCGCCGTGAACATAGCGTCCGACAAGATCGTAAAACGATTTTTCATGCGGAGGGCTCATTTTCATCCTCCGATTTTGTCTTCTGTTCAATACATCGATAGAGAGAATCGCGAATACGACTCATCTGAGTATAAAGAGCTCCGAGCGATTTTGATGTTTCCTGCGTCAAATCTGTATACTTTTTCTGTCCGAAATAGATCATTTCGACCAGTTCCCGATTCGGCTCGGACAATTTTTCCATGCAGAGCTTCAGGGCAAGGATCTTGAGATTTTCGGATTCATCGGCCTGAAGAATCCCGGTCTCTTTCGCGGCCTGAATTTTTTCGGCGAGAATGCGGAGCGATTCGGGCAGATTGCTGATATACGATCGCCAATACCGCGCGGACATATTTTCGGTAATGGACCGGAGCAGAGCGAGTTTTTTGGATTCATCGTACTTCCATTTTCCCGCATTTTCGATCAGACAGACATAGACATCGTGCACGATATCTTCCTGCAGAGACCGGCTCGGCGCGCTTTCGAACGCTACCGATCGAATAAAATCGATATTCTGCAAAAAGAGATCTGTTGCCAAATCTTGAGTGAGTCGGATCGTATTCAGTTCATCCATTATTCTTCATTCTTCCCATTTTTACATTTTAAGGTAGAATTCGCCAAGAAAATCCGCGAATCAACGAAGAGTAATCACCGGAGATCGCGAATCCTTACAAGAAAAAACGAAATTTTCTCAAAAAAATCATTTTATCAGAAAAAAGCGAGAATTAAATAGTGAGGAGTGAGGGAAATCGGCCTGTCAATAAGAAAGATCCGGACGGGTCGAACGGCTCTCCGGACGACTTGTTCGCACGGAATTCAGTGCGTTTTGCCGTCCCCGTTCTTTCCCGTCGGATCTCCTTCTTCCTTGAAAATCTCGATTCAATCAGAGACTTAAAATCCTTTTTCGTTCCCTTCTGTAATAGTAAACGATCTCAAAGAGAAGGAACGAACAAAAAATCCTGTAAATTTTCAGAAAAACCTGTGAATTAGTGATTAGTGGGAGAAGCGGTGAAAACGTTAATTTTTGTGTAAGGTTCGAGCCCAATCGCAGATTTTGAAACCACGGATATTCACGGATAACCACGGATGGGCCTTTGATTAGTGATTATCGTTTAGTGATTAGTGAGGGAAGCGGTGAAAAACGTTAATTTTTGTATGCGGTTCGAACCCAATCGCAGATTTTGAAACCACGGATATTCACGGATAACCACGGA
>JAUNSU010000069.1:5449-20788 GCA_030539035.1 Planctomycetia bacterium | reverse complement strand
TCACCGCTTCCCCGGGTTAATCGGTGTTTATCTTTTTTAAAGATTTTTTCTCCATCACAGAGCGGCGGCTGCGCCGCCGGGTGGGCGAGACGCCCACCCTCCCAGCGCTCGGGCTCCCGCCGAGTTCGAGGATCGACGATTTCACCGCTTCCCCGGGTTAATGCGAGGGTATCTCTTTTAAAAATTCCAATCCCATTACAGAGCGGCGGCGTTGCCGCCGGGTGGGCGAGACGCCCACCGTCCCAGCGCTCGGGCTCCCGCCGCACACAAAAATCTTTATTTTTCACCGCTTCCCCGGGTTAATCGGTGTTTATCTTTTTTAAAGATTTTTTCTCCATTACAGACCAGCGACTGCGTTGCTGATCCCTGCTAATCACTAATTTTATTCCCTAATTCCGTTCGCTTTGCTCACTTCATTACGGGCTTGCAACTGCGCCGGTCTCCCACTAATCACTAATATTATGTTGTTCTTGTTGAAAAGGGAATGGGTTTATTGTATAATCATTCTCGTGTTCTGTCTTTGTTCCCAAAGGACAGACGTTTTTTGCGTTTGTATTCACGCGAGAATTCTTTCAGAAAATTTGGAGAAAACAGATGAAAAGTATTTTTCGTTCCCTTTTTCTGCTCATGTTTTTTGCCGGTTCGCTTTACGCGGAAGAGGTTGGTAAACGGCCTTATGAACTCGATTGGGCCAATCGGACAAAGGATGCGGTTGATCCGATTCTCGATTTTGAATCGGATCAGAAATGGACCGTCGAATCTCCTGCTCAGATCGAAGCGAATTTCCAGCGAAGCCGCAAGGAACAGATCTGGGGCGATTACGTTTATCGATTGAGTTTCCGTGCGAACGAATCCAAACCGGAAGTCAAAAAAATCATTAAGATCCGGTCGCCGAAGCCGATTCCGGTTCCCGCGAAAGAATTCGACACGGTCTCTTTCTGGATCCAGGGGAATTACTGGGGAAGAGGCGCCAATACAAATCACGCGGTCGTTCCTCCTGCGGTCGATCTGATCTTTCAGCTTCCCGACGGAAAAGAATTCCGGTTTCCTTTCACGAAAATCGATTGGCGCAACTGGTATTTAGTTCATCGCCGCTTTTCGGAAAATGAAATCGCTCTTCTCAATCGGCCGGGCGTTTGCTTCAACGGAATGGATATTACCGTCGGTCTTCAAGATGAGGAACGGGACTATTACTTCGATAATTTTGCCCTTTATAAAGAAGAATTTCGGCCTCTGAAATTTTCGAGCCGTCCTCGACGCGGAATCGATATGTTTCCCGGCCAGTCGTCCGGATTCAATACAGGAAAAGATCGTCTTCCCTTCCCGAATCGGGAAGAGACGATTTTGCCCGATTCCCTTTGTCCCGGCGCGAAAAACACCGTTCGTAAAATCGGATCCGATTCTTATGAATTCCTTTACTCCGGTCCGGACGGATCTCTTGCGATTCAATATAAGCCGGAATCGGGAACCTGGTCCGATCTTTCTGCGCGATGGAACGGATCCGATCCCTTTCTGATCGCGGAACAGGGAGGTGTTTCCAAGCTCTCCGATCAGAAGAAAACGGAAGCGGTCCAATCACGCGAAAAGATCTCTGTTGATCTCAAAGGCGATACACTGATCAGCCGATGGAAATATCGTTCGGATTCCATGGAAGCTGAAGTCGAGTATCATTTCCAGCTCAAAGGAAAAAGCCTGATCGCCGATACCTTTTCCAAAGGAGGAAAGGCCGCGTGCGTCGATTTTGGAAATCTTGCGCAAGTAAACGATCTTCAAAGTATTCTTATTCCTTATCTTTGTGAAGGAGGATATGGAGCGTCCCGTCCGACCGCGATTCTCTTTTTGCCCGGTAGGTCCGATAAGGCAAAAAAGGAAAAGCTCTTTATCTTCGGCAATGTCGACTGGTATCGGAGCAACGCGAGCAGAATCGCCGATAAAAACGCGATTCGCGCACATTCCGGATCCTATCGCGGCGGCGTTCTTTATCTTGCGAAAACGGACGGAAAGAAAAACGATCTGTTCGAACGATTCTTTATTACGATCAGTCCGAAGTTTGAGGAGATCCTTCCGACGATTCCGAATCCGCAATCCCCTTATAAAGCGATTGCGGGCAAAAAACTCTGGAGGGTTCACGCCGCAAATAATCGGGAAGAGGATAAGAAGATCTGGTATTATCTTTGGCGGCATGGGATTCGGGAAGTGATCATCAACGATCATGAAACGCAATGGCGCGAAGGGGGCGAGAGCTTTACATTTCGAACCCGAACCGATCCTTCCAAAGGGGGAGAGGAAGGCCAGCTCGATTATACCCGTTTCTTGCGCGAAAAGCTCGGATACGTTTACGGACCTTATAATAATTTTACGGATTTCGCGACGCTCAACGGATACTGGAATTTCGATATGGTCGGACGAATGGAGACGGGTCAGCTTCAATCCGCGTGGATGCGCTGCTATGGGCCCAAGCCGATTCGCGGAATCGAGTATTGTGAGAAATTAACGCCGATTCTCAAGAAGAAATTCGCGTTCGATACCGCTTATTGCGATGTTCATACCTCGGTGGTTCCCTGGAGCAGAACCGATTACGACAGTCGTGTTCCCGGCGCGGGCACTTTCGCCGCCTCCTATTACGCATACGGCGAGATCATGCTCCTCCAGAAAAAGGGATGGAATGGACCTGTCTACTCCGAAGGACCGAATCACTATTATTACGCGGGATTGACCGATGGAAATTACGCGCAGGATCAGGGATACCGTTTTATGGACCGGCCCTGGTTGGTTGATTTCGATCTTTTAAAGATCCATGATCTGGAATGCGATTTCGGAATGGGAAGCCCGGGAATGTTTTCGCCCGCCAAAACGCGAGAGGACAAACTCTTTTATTTGCCCGACTATCCGGTGAAAACCGATGAGGGACGGGATGATTTTATCGATCGGTTTCTCGCGGCGACCTTGGCGTTCGGACATATCGGATTTCTGGTTGCGGATTTTTGCTTTGATCCGCCGAAAACATTCGGATTGGCTTACGGTCCTCCGGGCAAAGTCTGTCTGGACAAAGGAATTGCGATTGCGATGAGATCGTATTATATGAATCAGCAGATCGCGAGCCGATATACACAATCGTCGGTTGCAACAATCCGGTATTGCGATGAAAAAGGACGCAAATACCCAACATCAGACGCGATCAAGTCGGGCATCATTGATCGGAATCAACTGATCGTGGAGTACAAAGACGGAACCGTTGTTTGCGTGAACGGGAACAAGTCGGAGTCGATGATCGCGGATCTGAATGGTGAACGCTTTGAACTTCCCCCGAACGGATATCGGGCCTGGACAAAGGATCGATCCATTCTGGTTCGAGCGGAACTGCAAAACGGAAAACGATTCGATTATTGCGAGTCGCCTTCGTATATTTACCTGGATACTCGCGGAGCGAATCCGCAGAAGTTGGAAAAGGCGGCGGGAACCGGAATCGGAGTCTGTCGAACACTTTCGAACGGACAGTATGAGATCCTGCTCCTGAAAGATTCCCGAATCGGATTCGCGATTGATGCGAGTAAGGCGATTGCGGTTGATTTTCAGGAAAAGGAAATTGGTCCGGCAAAGATCAAAAAGGAGAACGGTTTCCTTTATCTTGAACCGGTGAAAGGCGCTTTCAGCTATCGGGTAATGCCGTAATACGGTCTGTTGCCGGAAAGGTAAACAGATCCCTGCGAATAAATGCCCTGATTCCGGATCAGGGCTTGCCGTTTGTTCTGAACCATTCTCCATATTAATGTTTTTTGGTAATGTATTTTTTTTGAAAGGAAATAATGAAATGAAACAAAGCAGAATATCGGGTCTCCTTTTTGTCCTGATCTTTTTGATTCTTCCCGGAATTCGAGCGGAAGAGACGGAAAAGAAAATTCCCGCCTTTAATGTTCCAAGCTGGGTCGATGATCAGATCAACGCGGCTTATGAACGTTTTTTGGCCTGGAAGGGGAGCGATCAGACCGCAGTATTTCCCCTGATTACCGACGTTCACGCGGCGCGTCCTGATTTTTCGAATCCGCCCGATTTCAGGGATACGAAATATCATATTCTTTTTGTTCAAAGAGCGGCGAAAAAATTTGGCGCGGATTTTATGGCCGATCTCGGCGATATCGGATTCGATCGCGATCTGAAATGGAATCCTTCGAAAAAAGAAGATGCGAAAGGACGACTGGCGGCGCAGCGCGCGATTTACGGTCAATTCGATCTCCCGGTTCTTTTCTGCATGGGAAATCATGATAGCGGACGGGCAAACGGTACCGGTTTTTCCGAATTGCGCTTGACGTGTGCGGAATACGGATCCATGTTTAACGGAATGATCAAGAAACGGGGCGTTCCTCTGATCACCGGACCGCATGAGGATTACGGCTATTACGATTTGCCCGGCAAGAAATGCCGTGTTTTCTTCCTGAATACGAGCGATATCAACGAGATCGGAATGTCCGACGAGCAGATCCGTTTTCTCGCCAAAGGTCTTCAGGTTCCGGAAAATACAACGGTTGTTCTTCTTCAGCATATTTGTCTGCATCCCGTGATCGGACGCTGGCGCAGCGGTTTTCCCGGCCGCATGTTTTCCAATCAGGCTCTTTGCATGAAAATACTGACCGATTTTGCGGATAATCAAAAAGGATCCTCCGGGTCTGTTCAGTGGGATTTTACTCAGAATAAAGGGGCCGCGCTGGCGGGATCCATTTCCGGCGACAGCCATTTTGACGCGCAGGATCGTGTTTTCGGGGTCAATTATATCACAACGCAAGGATACGGAACGATTGCGCGTCCGAATGTTCCGGAAAACGCCGTTCATCTTGATCCCAAAGGAAAGGACGCTCGAACATCTTCGCTGTGCGTCGATGTCGTTGCGATCAAACCCGCGAAAAGGGAAATGATGTTCTTCCGGATCGGGATCGGCGGACAAAGCCGCGATCGCTCCTTTAAATTCTAAAGGAACTCATCCTGTAAAAATATTTTTGTTTGGAACCACGGATGAAATCATTATAAGATTCGGGGCTGATATTTTTAATGAAAACATGTTTTTACCAAAAAAGTATCCGTGAAAATCCGTGGTTTCAAAATCGGTTATTTGCAGTTTGAGTAAAGAAAACAGTGATGAGGGGGGGTGTGAGGAAGTTTCGAAAAAAGGCGGGGTTGGAATCCGTCTTTTTTCGAAAACGTTCATTTCTGTTGTTCCGTTTCCATTTGATCGGGCGTGTAAGATGCCCCATGCCGGATCAGAATTCGCGCCCGATCAAAATCCCCTTTGGAAATCGCTTCCAGAATTTCATTGTGCTGCGCATTATCGGATTCTCTCATTATGAAATTCTCCTGTTTGCGGATTTTGCGGTTGCGTAGGTAATGATTTTTTCGACCAGACGAGCGGCAACGTATTCGGTTCCTTTTCCGTTGTTCAAGGGCATTGTTTCCATTACATCGGCGCCGACAACGGTTTTTCCGGACTCAAAAACGGCGCGAAGAATACGGGTGCACTGTCGCCAGGTCAATCCGCCCGGCTCCGGTGTTCCTACTCCAGGCGCAATCGCGGGATCAAAGGCATCCATATCGAATGTAATATAAACATGATCGGTTAATTGGGCAAGAATCGCCGCCAGCGATCCGGCAAAGTCGTCCTCGATCATGTTCGGAGTAATGAACTTTTTCACTCTGTCCGGACAGGCGACCGGATCTTCTTCCGAAAAACTGCGGATCCCGACTTGAACCAGATGGGGAGTCGTTTCCAGAACACGGCGCATTGCGCAGGCGTGGGACCAGATCCCGCCGGGCTCGAACTCATTTCGCAAATCGCTGTGTGCATCGAACTGAAGTACGGAAAGATTCGGATACTTTTGCGCGGCGACCCGAACCAGCGGGGGCGTAATACTGTGTTCGCCTCCCAAAAAGATCGGAAAACGGTCCGGACGGAAAAGATCCCGGGCCCCGATCTCCTGTTCGATCAGGTTGATCTCGGCTTCAGGAGAAAATTGCGGGGGAAGATAGGGCCAGGTCGCGATTCCTTCCTTAAAATACTCGATTTGGAACTCCTCATCCATGTGTTCGATCTGATCGGAGACTTCCAGAATCGCTTCCGGGCCCCGTGCGGTCCCTTTTTGAAAGCAGACTGTTCCTTCATAAGGGATCGGAACAATATGAAAACGCGCGGTTTCCCGATCACAATACTCCGGATCCAATTCTAAAAAACGGTCCATAATACTTCTCCCCTCTGCCCTCTTTCAAGGATAAAAAGCGAATTTGATCCTTTTTCGAAATCGTTTTTCGAAAAAACTTGATATTATTTTACAATTCACTATAATAGGAGTCAAGTTCCAATGGATCGAATTTTTATCTGATCCGGATTTATTCCGAAGTTTTTTGCCGATCGCGAAGATCGTAAAGTACTCATACTGTAAAATTATTGTTGTTTGGAACCACGGATAACACGGATAAACACGGATGAAATCCCTATAAGATTCGGAACTGATATTTTTGATGAAAACGTGTTTTTACCAAAAAGTATCCGTGAAAATTCGTGAAATCCGCGGTTTCAAAATCGATTATTTACAGTTTGAGTAAAAGATAAACAGAAGGATAAAAAACGGATCAGAACCCCCGAACAGTGAAATGAACAGGAAATTTTATGAGAATAGACGGACGAAAAGAGAACGAACTTCGCGAGATCAAGATCAAGCGGCATTACACCAAGCAGTCGCCCGGCAGTGTCCTGATCGCGGCCGGTGATACGATTGTTCTGTGTACTGCGGCTTTTATCGAAAAGAAACCGAACTGGATGCCTCCTGAAGATCATCGGGGATGGTTGACCGCGGAATATCGGATGCTTCCGGGAAGTACTTCTCCCCGATCCAGCCGATCGGATCGGCCGGACGGAAGGGCAACGGAGATCCAGCGCCTGATCGGCCGAAGTCTGCGCGCTGTCGTCGATCTCGAACGGCTCGGACCGCGGACTCTCTATCTGGATTGCGATGTTCTTCAGGCGGATGGTGGAACAAGAACCCTGTCAATTACCGGATCTTATATCGCGATGATGGACGCGTTCGAATCCATTCGGGATCACTTTCCAGAAGGAGCGATCCCCGTTTCCGATTCCGTTGCCGCTGTAAGCGTCGGGATCGTCGACGGAATTCCCTCTCTTGATCTCTGCTATGAGGAAGATTTTCGGGCCGCGGTGGATATGAATCTCGTAATGACCGGATCCGGAAAATTTATTGAGATCCAGGGAACAGGCGAAGAAGCGACTTTTTCGCGGGAAGAACTGGCCCGGCTTCTCGAACTTGGAGAGCAGGGAATTCAGACCCTTACCGAATTGCAAAAGAAGGCGTTGACAGATTGATCCCGTTTTTGTTTTCGCAAGCGGATTGAGAATTTTAAATTTATCCATTATTTGAAGAGATGGTGATTGCAATGAACAATGAACTGCTGGTTCTTATTCTGTTTGCCGCTGCGCTGTTTTTCGCGGTTCTGGAGATCTTTGTCCCTTCATTCGGGATCCTTACGGTTCTCGCGGCCGCTTCCCTGATCTGGAGCATCGTACTTGCGTTTTCGATCAATCAGATCGCAGGTTTTATTTATCTCTGCGCAATGGTCGTTTTTATTCCGATCGTCCTTTCCCTCGTTCTGAAGATCATTCCGAAAACGAAATTCGGAAAACGGTTCTTTCTGGAAAAAGATCCGGAAACGCCGGAAGCGGATGATCCGATTCGGGAAGAATTTCGGACTCTGATCGGAAAGGAAGGATCCGCCGCGTCCATTATGATGCCTTCCGGAAAAGTGAAAATCAATGGTGTTCTGTATGAAGCGGTCAGTGAAACCGGGGCGCTCGATCCCGGTACTCCTGTCGTTGTTCTCCGAAATGAAGCGGCAACATTGATCGTTGCCAAAAAAATGTAAAAGGATTTCAAAATGCAATATTCCATCGTAATTCCCGTATACAATGAAGAAGAGAGTCTTTTGCCGCTTTACAAGGAGATCATGGAAGTGATCAAGGCCCGTGATGATGAAGCGGAGATCATTTTCGTCGACGACGGATCTTCCGATTCCAGCTGGGCTGTGATCGAATCGATCGCGGAAGACGACGGACGGGTCTCCGGGATCAAATTCCGGCGCAATTTCGGAAAAGCGGCCGCTCTGGATGCCGGATTCCAAAAGGCAACCGGAAAATATATTATCACCATGGACGCCGATCTTCAGGACGATCCCCATGAAATTCCCGAATTTCTCGATCTTATGAAAGATAAGTATGATGTCGTGAGCGGATGGAAGAAGCAAAGACATGATCCTTGGCATAAAGTATTTCCCAGCCGGGTTTTTAACGCGATGGTAAGCGGTCTTACCGGGGTCTCTCTCCATGATCATAATTGCGGAATGAAAAGCTATGTGCGGGAAATTTTCGACGAAGTTCGTCTTTACGGGGAACTGCACCGGTTTATTCCTGTATTGGCCGCTGCCCGGGGATATCGGGTCGGGGAAAAAGTAATTCAGCATCGGGCAAGAAAATTCGGATCCTCAAAATACGGATTTGCCCGATTCATAAAAGGGTTTTTGGATCTTCTTACGGTAAAATTCATTACCGGATACGGACAGCGTCCCCAGCATCTGATCGGAACGATTGGTCTTTTGGCTTTCGGAACAGGAGGCCTGATCTTAACGATCTTGGCCGCCTGCTGGCTTTTTTCCCGAATTCCCTGCTGCGGGTTTACAGAGCCTTATCATCTGTCCGGCCGTCCCGCGGTGATCTATTCCGCCGCGCTTATGCTGTTCGGAAGCCAGTTGATCTCGATCGGAATTATTGCCGAACTGTTTCTTTCCTGGAAAAATCGATCCGGAACAGAATACTCGATCGAAAAGAGAATCGGCGACGAAGGACGCTCCGACAAACGAAAGTAAACGGAGGAAAAAGATCATTCCTCCTCTTGGATTTTTCCTAAAGAAATCGGACGGGAAGTCCCTTTTTTTCGAACGCTTCCAGTGAAGGAGGATTCATGTCCGATCCCAGAAAAGAGGAATCGTATTTTTTTCCGACCAGATGATATTTCGCTCCGGCGGTTGTATGATAGGCGAGCAGTTCCACGCGGTCCAAATGGTCCGTTTTCGTGATCAGATCGGCGAACCGGTCCAGAACCTCTTTCGATGTATTGACGCCGGGGATCAGAGGAATTCGAATAATATACGGTTTATTTGCCGATTCCAGCAATTTCAGATTTCTCAGTATCGGCTCATTCGATTGCCCGGTGTATTTGCGGTGTTCCATGGGATCCGGATGTTTAAGATCCTGAAAAATAAAATCAACAGAATCAAGAATACGCCGGTAATTCTCTTCGGAAGTGAATCCGCAGGTCTCTACGGCCCGATGGATCTTTTGTTCCCCGAGTCTTTCGCAGACTTCGGCGACAAAAGGGGTTTGCATCGAAGGCTCTCCGCCGGAAAAGGTAATCCCTCCTCCCATCGATTGATAGATCTCCGCGTTTTTCAGAAGCTCACGGGCCAGATTTTCGGAAGACCAGCGTTTTCCGCAGATCCTTCGGCAGCCTTGCGGACAGACTTTCGCACAGGCGCCGCAGCCAAGACACGAATCGGGATGCGGACAGACTGTTTGACATTGTCCGCAATGAACACATTGATTCGGATTAAAGAGCAATTCCGGATCAGGCGAAAGTCCTTCGGGATTATGGCACCATCGGCAGCGAAGAGGACATCCTTTCAGAAAAACGGTTGTTCGAGTGCCCGGCCCGTCGAACAGGGAAAATTCCCGGATCTCAAAGACAATGCCGTTGACCATGGATGAATGTGTCCTCTCTACTTTTTGCGGATAATCGACCCGAGAATACTCCGTGCGATAGAACTCGCGATTTGGCGGCTGAACGAGGTTGCGGCGGCTCCGATGATCTTTTCGAACGTCGATTTCGGGCCGGAAGATCCTTTTCGGCTCGCCTTTTCCTCTTTCTCCTGCTCTTTTTGTTCCTCGGCCTTGGCCTTTTCCTCTTCCGCTTTTTTCTTTTCTTCCGCTTCCTGATCCTGAAGAACTTCATAAGCGCTTCGGCGATCGATACGGGTATCATAGGTTCCGTACAGACGGGAAGATCGAATGATCTGGGATCTTTGATCGGGCGTAATCGCTCCTATTTGACTGAGCGGGAAAAGGATCTTCGCCTTTTCCACCATGTTGGGAGCTCCTTTTTCATCAAGGAAAGAGACAAGAGCCTCTCCGGTCGCGAGCTGAAGAATCGCTTCCTCTGTATCGAACTTCGGGTTCGCGCGGAAGGCGTCGGCGGTTGCCCGAACCGCTTTTTGATCTTTCGGAGTAAAAGCGCGCAGCGCATGCTGAACACGGTTTCCCAACTGGCCAAGAACGGAATCAGGGATGTCGGCGGGGATCTGGGTAATAAAATAAACTCCCACTCCTTTGGACCGGATCAAGCGAACAACCTGTTCCACCTTATCCACAAACGCTTTCGGCGTATCCTTAAACAGCGTATGCGCTTCATCAAAGAAGAAAACGAGCTTGGGAAGCGGCTGATCGCCCACTTCCGGAAGCTGAGTATAAAGTTCCGAAAGCAGCCATAAAAGGAAAGTGGAGTAAAGACGGGGATTCTGCATCAGTTCGTCGGCGGCAAGAACGTTGACAACGCCTCTTCCATTTTCCTGCTGAAGAAGATCATTGATATTAAACGCCGGTTCTCCGAAGAATTCATCTCCCCCCTGATTTTCAAGTCCGAGCAGGGCCCGTTGAATCGCTCCGATACTTTGGGGAGAAATATTCCCGAATTCCGTTGTGAACATTTTCGCGTTCTTTCCGACGAAATCGAGCATGAGGCGCAGATCCTTCATATCGATCAGGAGGAGTTGGCGTTCATCGGCGATTTTAAAGATGATATTCATAATTCCGGTCTGCGTTTCGTTCAGATCGAGAATACGGGAAAGAAGGGTCGGCCCCATCTCGGAGATCGTTGTTCGAAGCGGATGCCCCTGCTTCCCGAAAACATCAAAGAATCGGGTCGGACATCCGGAAAAGGCCGGGGTCTGCATTCCGAATTCCGCGATTCTTTTTTCAATAAAAGGAGTTAATTTACCGGGTTGGCTGACGCCGGAGAGATCCCCTTTCATATCGGCCATAAAGCAGGGGACGCCCGCTTGGCTGAAGCTTTCCGCGATCACTTGGAGAGAAACGGTTTTTCCGGTTCCGGTTGCTCCCGCGATAAGTCCATGTCGATTCGCCATTTTTCCAATCATGCAAAGAGGTTGATCGGAATGCGCAATATAAAGTTTTCCGTCCTGTGTGTACATTTTTTTCCTTTTTTTTCTGTTAATCAAAAGATCTGTTTGCCGCCCGCAAGCCCTTTTCCTCATTTTATAGATTCGACGGCGCTTTGCAACGGATTCAAAAGAAAATATTGAAAATATCTTTCCTGTTCAAAATTCTTTCCCGAAAATTAGGGAAATGGGATCACATCTCCAATGTTCCGACAATATCCTGAAGATTGGAGATTTTCTGTTCGTTCATAAGGATCGGGAGCTGATCGAGGATTTTCATGGTGCAATCCGGCTCGAAAAAGTTTGCCGTTCCAACCTGAACAGCGGACGCGCCGGCGACCATGAACTCCATTACATCTTCCGCAGAAGCGATTCCTCCAATTCCGATCACGGGAATTTGTACCCGACTCCAGATCTGCTGAACGGCACGAATGGCGATCGGTTTAATGGCCGGACCGCTCAATCCTCCGAATCCGTTTCCGAGCCGGGAACGACGGCGGCGCCAATCGACCGCAAGTCCCAGGCAGGTATTGACCGCGGAGATCATGTTGGCGCCTCCTTCTTCCGCGGCGGCGGCAATATCCGCGATTTTAGCGACATTCGGCGTCAATTTCACCGCGAAAGGAAGCGTCGTGTATTTCCTCAATAATTTCACCATCTTTTCGCACAGATGAGGATCGGTCCCGTAATCGACCCCTCCGCTTACGTTCGGACAACTCACGTTCAATTCCAAGGCGTCGATCCCGGGAACCGGACTGAGGGCTTCTCCGAAAATTTGACATTCTTCGATCTTTTTCGCGGCGATGCTTACGATGATCGGAGCTCCCAGCGATCGCAGATAAGGCATTTTATTTGTAATGAAATTGTCGAGTCCGTCGTTGTCCAATCCAATCGCGTTAAGAATGCCGGCGGTCGTTTCCACTGTTCGCGGCGTCCGGTTTCCGGCTCTTGGATCGATCGTAATCGTTTTCGGAATGATCCCCCCCAATCGGGAAAGATCGACCAGAGAACACATCTCACGCGCATATCCGAACGTTCCCGACGCAACGAGAACAGGATTCGGAAGGGCAAGTGTTCCGAGTTGTATTTTTAAAGACGGTTTCATAATACATCCATTTTAACGCGGAATGGTTCTTCTCGCAGTATTGCAGCGGGAATAAAAAGATTCAGGCTGATCCTCAAATTCATCATAGAGCGAAAAGAGGGCGTCCCGAATATTTCCTCCATGATCATGGAACAAACGATTGTAATCGAATTCCGGGGGATTCACTTCCGGCTCATCAAGCAGATAATCGACGATCTGATAAAGAAGATCGGAAGTCGGTGTTGTTCGAAATAAAACAGGTATTCCCCAGGCGGTTTTATGAGTCGAGATCAGAAGACCAAGATTCATGCGTTTGCAGAACCAACGGACTTCCAGCTTGCTCTTTAAGGAAAGCTGTTCATATCCGTCGAGAAAGAAAAGATTCCTTTTCCCTTTTTTCGCTGCGAAATCATCAAGTTCTTTCCTGAAAGGATCCGGGATCGATGCCTGATCATCATGGAGAGCAAAATAAAGGATACGGACATCTTTTTCTTTCAGAAAAGAAGCAAGTCCGCACATCAAAGTTGTTTTTCCTGATCCGTGCGGGCCGACGATTTGAGAAAACCAATGGTTTTTTTCCAAAAGATCAGCGAGGAAATGATATCCCAATTCGGTTTTCACCGACTCTCCGCTCAAAATCGATTCGGCAAAATATTCCTCAAAACGGAGAGGATCCTCTTTTTCCAGAGAAGCGAGAAAACTTCGCTCGAAAAAAAAGGGGACAACTCCCGGCTGCACGTATCGAACGGAAAAAGGATTCCGATTCGACAGTCGGGTCGACCCGGCGCTCCGGTGCGATTCGCCCGATGATGTATAAAGAACTGATTCCATGCTCATGATCGTTCAAATGTTTTTCGACTTTACCAATGTCCATGATAATTGTAAAAAGGAAAATCTCCTTATCTTTATTCTATCCCATTTGGAAATTTCAACGAGTCCCAATCGAAAATTTTTTCCTTTTTTTCCTCTTTTTAAGAAATTTTGCTTGACAAATCGGAATATCTTTGGTATTCTGTGTATTAGTACACTAATACAGTTCGAAAAACGGGAATTTCGCAATTCGAACTTTTAGGATAAATTTGAGAGAATAAAAAGAAAAATCATGTTTTTAGAAATCGATTCCGGGAGTCCCTTGCCTGTTTATGAGCAGGTGATTCTTCAGATCAAATTTTCGATTGCAACCGGAGCGGTCCGGCCGGATGAAATGATTCCGTCCGTTCGGGAACTGGCCCGTATCTTGGCGATCAATCCGAATACGGTTGCCCGGGCTTATCGGGCCTTGCAAACGGAAGGAATTGTTTACACCTGCCGGGGAACAGGCCTTGCGGTCTCTCCCGACGGTCCGGCCCGATGTATTGAGGATCGTTCCCAATTCTTTAAAAAACGGATCGAACAGCTGATCGGAGAAGCAAATCGGAGCTGGCTTTCCGAATCCGAGATCCGGACAATGTTCGAGGAAACGCTCGCGGCGCAAAAGGAGGATCGAAAATGAGAAAACGTTTCTTTGTTCGAAATAAGCTTCTTCTGCTTTCCCTTTTCGCCCTTTTTCTTATTGCGGCGGGAATATGGGATTTCTACCGAACGATTCCTCTTCGTATTTCTCCGGAAACGACCGGGATCACGGAACCGCGGACTCCGGACGGAAAACGGATCGATTTTGTTCGATATGAACAGTCTTTCTTCCCGGAAGGGGCCCGAACTTCCGAGAACGGATTCCGCGTTTTTCTGGAAGAGGGAGGAGGGAAGTTCCTTTTCAGACAACCGGATGAAAAATTTCCGGACGAGGTTTATTCCGCCGCGAAATTACTCGATCTGGAAGAAGTCCGGAAATTTCCTTTTGAATATCAGCCGACAGTTCTTTTCGCTAATCGGAAAGGAGGGAAATTTAAATCGAATTACACGAAAGAGAGTTGGCGGCAGCTCGAAGAAGTGAGCCGTCTGAACGACCCGATTTTGGATATGTTCCAAAAAGCGGTCCGGAAAGATCTCTTTTATATTCCGCCGGGATATCCGGGCCTTTCCCTGTCGCTTTGCAACAGTTTGCTCATACGGGCCTATCTCCGCGTTGATCGGGGCGATTTCGACGGCGCGATCGATGATATCACGACGATCTTCCGATTTGTGCGGCATTTGGCCCGTTTTTCCGATTTTCCTCTTGAGGAAGCGGGATCATTGGCATATCTGGAATCCATTGCCGCGGAGATCGATCTTGACTCGAATCCCGATCGGAAACCGACAAAAGAGCAGTGGATCCGATTTCAGAAAGAAAACGAAAAGATCCCTCTGCATTACGACGAAAAGACGTGTGAAAAATTATCTGTCCGATCGTTTCTGAAGATACTTGATCTTGCGAGTCAACCTGGAAAAACCGGCCAATACGGACATAAAAAATTATCCCAAATTTTGTATAAATCCTTTGAACTTGGAATTCCAAAACCGGGATACGATTTGAACATTGCGGCCCGATGTCTTACGGGCAAGGATCCGATCGATCTGAATGATCCGCTTCTGGATCGAATCGGATACACAGATACCTCCTTGAATCTGTTTCCCATGATTGGGGTTCGGGACCGGTTGTTTCTCCTTTCCCGCAAGACCCGTTCTCGACTCCTTGCGGAACAGTATTTGAAGCTAAGAAAAGAAATTGGCGCGGATCAGGAGGCCGTTCTGGAATCGGAATGTTTTCGGAATTATCGGGCGATTCTCTGCGCGATGCAGATCTACAAGGCGGATCATGGAACCTTTCCTCCCGCGTTTACGGTGGATTCCAAAGGACGGCCGCTTCAAAGCTGGAGGGTTCTTCTTCTCCCTTATTTGGGATACAAGGATTTATATGATCAGATCCGCAAAGAAGAACCGTGGGACAGTCCGTATAATCGCGCATTTCATCAGAGGGATCTTGCCGTTTACCGCTGTCCTGTTCTTCAATGCGAAAAGATCCGCAGTAAACAGGCTTATAAGATCCCCGCGCTCAA
>JAUNSU010000069.1:0-5439 GCA_030539035.1 Planctomycetia bacterium | reverse complement strand
ACCTCTTTTTCGGTCGTCGTCGGAAAGGATCTTCTCTTTGATCTCTCCGGAAAAGGAAATGATCCCGCTCAAAAAGGGGGGACAGTCGGGTATCTTGTCGAACGGGCCGATCCGGTCTGCTGGATGTGTCCCGATAAAGAGATCACTCTGGAAAAAGCCAAGTTCGGAACCAATTATCTGATCGAAGGCGGAATGATACTGCCCGGCGGAATCGGGTCGATCCATTCCAAAAAAATAATCGGAAAAACCGGCGGATCCATTACAGAAACAGAACCGTCCACCGAAAAAAATAAAACACTGTTTGTCGGAAAGAGAAAATATGAGTGAAAACAGAAAAAGTATTATTGACTTGCAAGGGATCTCGAAAACTTTCGGAGCAAACGAAGCGCTTCAGAATATTTCTTATTCTGTCGAAGAAGGAACGGTCTTCGCTCTTCTCGGAGAAAACGGGGCGGGCAAAACGACAACGATCCGAATCCTGCTCGGACTGGAGCAGCCCGACAGCGGAAAAGTCGAAGTCCTCGGAATGGATCCGAAAAAGGAGGATCTGAAAATTCGAAAGAAGGTCGGATATGTTCCCGAATTACCCGCCCTTTATGAATGGATGAGCGTCGAAGAGATCGGACGCTTTGCCGCCGTCTTCTATCCGGATGGATATTGGCCGGAATACTGCCGCCTGATCGAATCGTTTTCCCTTCCGATGAAAACGAAGATCCGGGCTCTTTCCAAGGGAATGAAAGGGGAGGTTTCTCTTTCTCTCGCCTTGGCTTCCGATCCTCCTTTACTGATTCTGGATGAACCGACTTCCGGGCTGGACGCGATGATTCGCCGTCGCTTTCTGGAAAGTATGGTCGATCGGGCCGCGATGGGGAAAACGGTCTTTCTCTCTTCTCATCAGATCGTCGAAGTCGAACGGGTCGCCGATATCATCGCGATCATGAAGAAGAGCCGGATCCTGCTCGTCGAGCCCCTTGATCAGCTCAAAGCGACTTCCCGGATCTATACGATCACCTTCGACGGCGATCCCGGATCCTTTTCGGCCCCGGAACCGGTCTTCGAAAAAATTGTCGAACAGAGAACGGAAGGTCGGGAAGTTCAGATCTTCGGAAGAGATCCTGTTTCCAACGCCGCCGATCTGCTCCGCAATATCCAGGGAGCCGTTCATGTCGACGAAAAGATCCCGACCCTGGAAGAAATCTTTATGGGGTACATGAGAAGTGAAGAGCCGTAATCGGCGAACGGATTCCTGATCCCTCAAATGATCCGATTTCTCTTATTTAATACCGAAAGAAACAGATTATGATAAAAATGATTTTGCGAAAAGAATTAAAAGAGCTCGCACCGATTGCGTTTTCCATCTGGATCGGCGGGATCCTGGTCTATTTACTGATCCGTTCCGTCGCGAAGCCTTCTTCCCCGGACTCGATTTTTTCGATTCCGGATCCGTTGAGTTATTCGCTGCTGCTTCTGATGATCTATACGTTTTTCGCGTCCGCGCTTTCTTTTGTTCATGAATTGGAAGACGGAACATATCTGTTTTTACGCCGTCTTCCGATCTCGAACAGAATGATCGCATACGGGAAGATCCTCGCGATTCTGATTGGATTTGTTTTTATGTCCATCGTGATTTCAGGAACGATGTTCCTTCTCTCGGTCGTTTGCGATTACCGGATAACAGGGAATCCGCAGGTTGCTTTTGCCCGATACGGGATCGGAATCGCGGAAGCGTTCTGCTGGGGACTCTTCTTCTCTTCCCGATGCAAAAATCAGTATAAAGCAATACTCGGGACCATTCTTTGCATCCTCCTTTACGATGGAATTATTCAGGACAATACGATTCATCTCCTGAAAATTGATCGGCAGTATTTTGGAAATGTCGAGCAAATGATTATCCATCCCGCTGTATTGACCGCGAAATTGGGATTCCTCCTTTTTCTGCTTCCCGGCCTGTTCGGAACATGCCGCTGGTTTTCTCATATGGAGAGAATTCCCAGGAAAATCTTCGATTTGCGCATTGGAAAGAACAGGAAGGAAATTGTGCGTGAACGCCGCGCCGCCCCGGAATTTTGGGGGCTCTTCTGGTTGATGATCCGGCAAGAGCGTTTTTTTCTTTTCGCGGTCTTTTGTATTTATCTTCTCTTTATTTTTCCGGCACTGTCGGCAATGAATGCGACGCGTTCGATTCAATGCGCGGTTTATTATTCAACTTTTATTCCCTGTGCAGGGGTGGGGATCTTTTTCCTTTCGGAGATCTTTTACAAGGATATTCAGACCCGATCCGGCGCGATGCTCGTTCACGCGGCCGCCTCTCCTTTTAAGCTCTGGACAAGCCGGATCCTTCTGTTCGGACCGATCTGGATTCTGATGCTGATCCCTTTTTCCCTGATTTTCGCCGCTCTCGAATGCAGTAATCCATGGATATACAACGGGGGCATCGGACTATTCGAGCTGCTGCAAACCGTTCGAGTCAAAGATTTCTTTCTTCCAACCCTTTACGATGCGGTATTTGACAAGACCTGTTTTGTCCATCTTGTGATCCTCTATTTTTTTGGAGGAATCATGCTTTTCGCGATCGCGGCGAGCTTTTCTTCCTGGTTCCGAAGCCGGATCCTGTCGATCGGAGGGACCCTTTTTGTCGGATCTGCCCTTTTTATCTTCCATGCGATTCTCTTCGCTTCTTTGAATACCGAACTGATTCCTGTTGCTTATGTGATGTATCTGGTGATCCTTCTTTTGATTTCCTTCCTCAATATCAGACAGCGAATACGCAAAGGAAGTCTTTTGAATGGAAATCGCCGATTGACAGGACTTCTGTTTATTCCGCCGATACTCCTCTTTATTTTCGGACCTCAGATCTCTCTGATCTTCTCCCCGTTGGAAAATGGAGCGCCTGTTCCGGATCCGGCGATCGTGAAGATCCCTTTCGATCTGAAATCGGGAATGGATCAGGAAACCGCCGCTCGGGAAAGGGACCTCTCGATTGCCGTTCATCATCAGCTCCCCTATCAATTTTATGAAATCGAACTGGGGCAGCCTTTCTGTTTTGTCCGTATGGAAACTCGGGAAGAGATCGAAAAATGCTGGAATCAGTACCTCGCTTTATACAAGGAAACGAAAACGGGGTTCTTTGCCTGGTCTCCCTCGCTGGAATCGGCCCTTTACGACGCGATTCTGGATCATTCCGAGCGATGGACCGCGGAAGATTGGACGAAAACGATCGATCTTCTGAATCGGATCCCCGGGGAACGCCCTTCCGTCGATGAGCAGGGTGATCGTTTGCTTCTTCGATTGACCCGGCTCGCTTCAAGAAAAGATCACGCTTGGGTCCCTTATTGGGGAGGTGAAGGAATTTTTACTGCGGATCCTGTAAAAAGCAAAATCTATTGCCGCTGGCTTCAAAATTATTTCCTGTTCCGTTTACAAGGTCTTAAAAATGAAATGGAATACGCCTATACAGATCCGGTTCGCGAAAAAGATCTTCCCATTACAATTTATGAATCACAGTGTCTCTGGAGATCCGCGATTGGCCGGCGATTCGAAAATTGGGGAGTGGACCGCTTTGAAGGGAAAATTTGGCTTACGGAAATGAAGCGAAGAACCGCGATTCTGCAGCTTGCGGTCTTCGGATATTATCAAAAACACGAAAAATATCCGGAAGATCTGAATCTTCTCGTAAAAGAAGGCTTTCTGAAGGAATTGCCGAAAACAAGCGGAAAGAAAAATCCGTTCAGGATCTCCCGTCGATTGCCCGGCCCGCAAACGATAACGCAAGCAGTTCCCGGTAAAAATCAGGATCGGACCTTTACCGCTTATTATGATTTTCAGCGGACAGGAAAAGATCTCTTGCCAAGGGTTTCCAACAAAGATTGGATCTTTCGGGATAATCAGTCGAAAACGGAGCGGCCGGTGATCTGCGACAATGATACCAACTTCGGATATATGCTCAAACCGCCGAAAAAAAACGAGAAATGATACTTCCGGGAACTGGAAACAAGCTGTATTGGGAAGAAATCGAATATTTTCCGGGAATATGCTTGACACGTGATTTTCGCTTTGATATACTCTTTACTAATCGGTCTTGAAGGATGAGGGAAAAAATTTCCCCTTTTATTTCAAGTTAATTGGCTTATGGAGGAGAACCTTTTAAGAAAGAGCAACTATGAGAAAAAAAAGTTTTTTGGGGCTTGCGGCATTTCTGATGTTTGCCTGCACTGCGATGATCGCACGGGCAGACGCCCCTCACGTTCGAATGATCGCTAACGATCCGGCGTTTGATTCGCTGGTCAACCCGACCGTTCTTCAGGAAGCATCGGAAGGAAACGATGCGGGAGTAATGGTCGACGCGGCGATCATGCTGGAACGGGCCGAAGAGACGCTTCATCGCCCGCATCGCGGAGGAACGGCGGAAGACATGTATCGGCATGCCTGGAAAACCGCAACGGCGTTCAATGATAATAATGCCAAGGAACGGATCCGGCAGCATCTCCGCTATTACAAAAAGGACAGCTTTCTTCGGGAACTGGAAGGAATTCAATATTCCGCTCCGATCATGCCCAAGCGTCCTTTATATTCCGGAGGGAGTGAACGGGAACTTTTCGAGGATTTCATGAATCAGGCGGAAGATGCCCTTCGCCGGCTGGATTATGCAAGGGCGAAAGATCTGATGAACCAGGTCAACAGTCGGGAATGTCCTTTGACCGAAGAGGACAAGACCACGGTTTATGTTCATCTGGAAAAGATCACGACGCAGATTTATCAGGCGACGCACAATGAGGACGGATCATTGAAGAGAGATTCGCAGCCTTGGGGATGGGGACATGGTCCTTCGTCGGATCCGCCGCCGGCCCCGCCGCAGCCGGAACCCAACTCTTGGGGACACAACGGTCCGCATTTCGGACCGCCTGTCGCTCCTCCTCCGCCGGAACAGGCTCCTTATCGATCCAAAGCGTTGAAAGCACTCTTTAAGCACGCACCGCACGGCGCGAAGATCACCGCGATTTTCCCCGGATCGCCTTTGGCGAATCGTCTTCAGGTCGGTGATATTATTACGGCGCTCGACGGAGTTCCGGTCAATTCCACTTGGGAGCTGGAAAACCATTTTTCGGCGACCAGAGTCGATTACATGGACAATCGCGGACTTCATCAGAGGACCTTTATTCGGATCAGAAATCGATAAGAATTTGATCGTTAAGCGGTTTTCATTTCCGAAAACCGCACCGATTTAATTGTTTAACAGAGAATCAATAAGGGCGAGTGAAAACTCGCCCTTTTTTCGTGAAATCATTGTCAAAGCCGCATACGAAGGACGTTCGTCCGGCCGCCGCAAGCCCGTAATGAAGTGAGCGAAGCAAACGGAATTAGGGAACTTATAATTAGTGATTAGGGTTAACCCAAGTTCCGCAGTTGGAGGGGTGAAGTATCGTAAAAACCAGAGCGGGA
>JAUNSU010000194.1 GCA_030539035.1 Planctomycetia bacterium | reverse complement strand
CTAATCGCTAATCGCTAATTAAGCGCTCCAGATTGAAATTTTTAATTTTCTGAAAACTGTCCTTTAATTGGTGATAAAAATTCTGATAAACGGGGAAGGCGCGATTATAAAAGTCGGAATTTTCCGATTGCGGGGAGATCGTATCTCTTAAAGAAATGGCGGCGGCGCAAGCCTCTTCGATCGAAGTGAATTCCCCTGTTCCGACCGCGGCCAACAGGGCAACTCCGAGCGCAGGTCCTTCTTCCGAGTTAATACGATGAACATCCTGGGCAAAGATGTCCGCCTGCATCTGCCGCCATAAAGGACTTTTGGATCCCCCTCCGGAAACGCGAATCTCATTGACGGGAATATTCTCCGAACGAAAGATCTCCAGCGATTCCCGCATGGAATAGATCACTCCTTCCATCAGAGCGCGAACAAGATGTCCCCGATGATGCGCAAGGGTCAATCCGATAAAGGCTCCTCGCGCATCCGGATCAGCCAGCGGAGTCCGTTCACCGCTTAAATAAGGTAAAAAGAAAAGGCCTTCCGCTCCCGGCGGAGTCTTTTCCGCTTCTTCCGCCAAAAGATCATAGATCTCGGCCGATTTTTCCCGCGCTTCCCGAAGCAGTTCCGGACAAAGTGAATTTTTGAACCACTGAAGAGATCCCCCTGATGAAAGATTCACTCCCATCAAATGCCATTTATTCCGGACCGCATGGCAGAAAGTATGGACTCTTCCGAGCGGATCGATCTTCACTTCATCGGAATGAACGAACATTACTCCCGATGTCCCGATGGATGTTGAGAGGATTCCGGGCCGCACGATCCCGTTGCCAACAGCGCCCGCCGCACAATCTCCGGCCCCTCCAACAACCAGACAACGGCTTGAAAGTCCGAGCAGATCGGCTGCCTCTTGGGTTAATTGACCGGTGATCTCTTCCGATTCATAAACTTTGCCCAAAAGGCTCTCATCAAGATCCAAAAGACTCAGAAGTTTTTTGGACCAATTCCGTTTTCGAATATCCAGAAGGAGCATTCCGCTTGCATCGCTCACATCGGTTGCGTATTCTCCGGTTAAACGGCGCCGGATCTCATCCTTTGGAAGAAGAACTTTCTTCATTTTATCGAAGTTTTCCGGTTCATGATTTCGGAGCCAAAGAATTTTCGGTGCGGTAAATCCGGTAAGAGCCGGATTGGCGGCCATTTGGATCAAATTTTCACGTCCGCCGGCCATTTCTTCGATCTGTCGGCATTCTTCACCGGTTCTCTGATCATTCCAAAGAATCGCCGGTCGAAGAACACGATCCTTTTCATCGAGAAATACGGATCCATGCATCTGTCCGGACAATCCGATCGCCCGAACTTCCGGACCATGCTCTCCGATCTGATCCAGAACGGAGTGAACTGTTTTTACAACCGCTTTCCACCATTCTTCGGGATCCTGTTCACTCCAAAGCGGGCGGGGAACACTGCAAGGATATTCGGCGGAAGCGGACGCGAGGATCTCACCCTTCTCGTCGATCGCAATCGTTTTTGTCCCGGATGTTCCGATATCAATTCCCAAATAGGTTCCCATCTCTCTTTACTCCTTCCGAATGATTCTTCCGTTTACAGTTAAATTTATCGCAAAATTTTCCGCTCTGATTTTATTCGCTATTTTCCCCGAATCCAGGTTTGTCCGGCCGTTGCTCCTTCCTGCTGGGCCGGCCGGTAATTTTCCAGGGGAAGAGAATCGCTTTTTTCTTCCGATCCCATGTTTAAGGAAGAAAAAACATCTTCCGCCTGAAGATCGGTTTTCCGGTAAGTACGATCTTTTCGTGTTCTTTCCTGAAAGGAAGGAGACGCGAAATCCGGGAAACGGGTCCCCTCGCGCCGCTGTTTTTCCTTCCGTTCTCCTTTTGCTCTTCGTTCGACCGATTCGAAAGCATTAAAGGAGCGCGCCTTTTCTCCCTTGACGGAGATCGGTTTTCTTCGCTCCACGATCTGATGATTTTTCAGAGATGTCGTTGGGATCCAGGAGACAACCTGTCGATCCATGGGATCCGGAAGTCCGATTCTTTTCAAAATATCTTGAAGATCAGGCAATTCATCGGCTAAAGAGGATCGGTTCGCATTCGGATCCCCAAGTGAACCGACGATTCGGCTTCCCGTGTCCTTTTCTCCCACGCCAAGATCCTTCAAACGGATTTTTTCTTCCGACCATCGGACAAAAAGGGGATGAGTGCGAAGCTGCTCAATTTCATCAAGGGAAAATAATTTTAAAGAGACTCCAATCGCAACGGGCAAGCCTCCCATCTCAATACTATCCCAATGATCGGTCCATTTCGAACCGTCGAAATACTCAAAGCGGCAATCGAGTACTTCGGGAGCCCAATCGACATTATCTTCCCGTCCCATTACGAGATCTTTCGCTTCCAGCCATTTGGTATCAGATAAATTGGAGTCCATTCCGGGAGAATTTTCGGTAAACACGGTTTCAAAATCAAGTTCCCGGCGGGAAAGACCGTATTTTCGAACCAGGGGCTCCATTTCTGAAGAAGAATTCAAGCCGGAATTTTCCGGAACAGCCTGAAGGGATCCGACCATTTGAGATCCGGATACCGCGTCGAGAGAAGGGTCCGGACTCTCGCTGGAGATCTTCTTTTTTTCTCTTTCATAAGGCGGGATAAACTCATAAATGATCGTTTTCAATTCGGGGACTTGTCCTTTTTTTCTTTCCTTTTCCTTTGGGCTCTCCAGTGAAAGGAAGGGAGTATTTTGAACCGCGTCGAATTGAACGGAACGCGAAGTTCCCCGAAGTCCAAATCGTCGAATGGGAACAGATCCCTGCGATTTTTCCAATAATGGATGAATGGGATCCTGAATAGCGGCGTCCAAATCATCCCGCAGCATTTCCGCAATGGAGCGGACCAGTTGAGCGCGGCTCACTCTTTTTTCCGTTGCGAGATAATTGCCGGAATAAAGGCGCATCATTCCCCAAATGATTCCCATAATAAAGACCATCAGAGAAAGAACCAGAAGGGTCTCCAGGAGAGTAAAGGCGAACGATCTACTTTGCGGCATCGGACGTTCCCTCCTTCGATTGGGAAGAGAAACCGGATTGCAAAAAAAGATCTTCCTTTTGAGAAAGATCGGGAACAAAAGGATCCGGCGGGAAAAGGGAAGCATTCGATTCCGATTCCGATCCGTTTTCGGAAGGATCCGCTTCTCCGGAGGATTCTAAAGCCCCTGTTCCGGCCGTTCTGTTTCCGAAAGTATCATCCCTGATTTGAACCGCGTCTTTGCCGACCCATTGCTCCAGAAAGATCCGCTGGCCGGGAATCGGAATTTTTTCGCTTTCGGAATCGAATGAGGAGACCGGTTCAAATTTTCGGGCAAGGATTTGAATCCCCAAAAGAGAGGGAATCCTGTTTTCAACGAGAGAAACGGTAATATTCCAATCGGCGAATCCGGGAATATCGATCGGTTTATCGACGGGAAAAGAATCGGATCCGGCCATCAGGCGATTCATCATATTCTGGCAAATGATCTGAATTTCCGTCTGTTCTTCGGAAAAGACGGATTCCCGAATCGCCGACCGCATCAGCTGCGAAAGCATCGACATTCCAAGGAGGAGGATCGCCAAAACGACAAGGATCTCCAGCATGGTAAATCCGTCGGATCTTTTCGCTTGTCGGATCATAAAAAACCTGAAATGATAGGGATTATTTTGCGGGAAGGATCATGTCTTTTGCAAGAGAATCCCTCATCGCGGTATCGGCCTGAATATTTTTCAATTTAAAATAATCGAGCAGAGAGAGCTTTCCTTCCCGAATGGCATCGGCAATCGCCAAGGGAACTTCCGCTTCCGCCTGTACGAGCTTTGCTCTGTTCTCCTCAATTCGGGCAATATTCGCCTGTTCCTGAGCGACGGCCTGCGCTCGTCTTTTTTCCGCTCTTGCCCGCGCATATTGTGTATCGGCCTGCGCCTGATCCGCCTGCAATTTGGCCCCGATATTCTCTCCGACATCAATATCGGCAATATCGATCGATACTATTTCAAAAGCGGTCTGCGAATCCAATCTTCTTTCCAGAACGGTTTTGGAAATCCGATCGGGATTCTCCAGAACATCTCCATGCTTCTCGGCGGATCCAATCGCGCTTACGATTCCTTCACCGACCCGGGCAATAATCGTCTTTTCGCCCGCTCCTCCGATCAACTGCTGAAGGTTGGCCCTTACGGTTACCCGGGCCTTGACCTTCAGTTGGATCCCGTCTTTCGCAACTCCATCAAGCGAAGTCCGGCTTTCTGAAGGATCCGGACAATCGATCACCTTGGGATAAACACTCGTGCAGACAGATTCCAGAACATCCCGGCCCGCAAGATCAATCGCTCTTGCCTGCTCATAGTTCAAATTAATGATCTTCGCCTTTCGGGCTGCGACCATTGCCCGCACGACTTTATAAACATGTCCTTCTGTAAGATAAAGGGATTCGAGTTCTTTGCACGATACTTCTTCATCGGAAAGACCGGCCTGAACGGCCATTATTTTACACTTTAAAATCAGGGCCGCATCCACCTTGCGGAATTTCATTCCGATCAAATCCCAAAGACCGACTCCGGCTCCTGTTAAAATCGA
>JAUNSU010000068.1 GCA_030539035.1 Planctomycetia bacterium | reverse complement strand
ACACATTTTCATCAAAAATATCAGCCCTGAATCTTATATTGATTCCATCCGTGTTTATCCGTATCATCCGTGGTTCCAAACAATAATATTTTTACAGTATGAGTAATTCTTTCGAACCTGATCTTTCGAAAAAATGGAAATGGATACCGATGAAAAAAACAGTCGTTTCTTTTTTGAGATCACATGCCCTTTGGATTTTGTTCACGGGCTTTTTTCTCCTGTTTTTTTCGTCGGTGATTTTTTTTGACCGGCAATTCTGTTTTCGGGACGATTCGTATTTTTATTATCCTTACTTTGAATATATTCAGAACTGCTGGAAACAGGGGGATCTTCCATTATGGGATCCCTGTCTGAATTTGGGATATCCGCTCGCCGCTGTTCCGACGTCGACGGTTTTTTATCCTTTCAAGCTGCTTTTCTTTCTTCCCGTATCGTATGATATTCTTTATAAATGGTATATTCTGATTCATATTCCGATTGCGTTTTTCGGGATCTGTTCCCTGATGAGGAATTGGTGTTTTTCATGGACTGCCTCCGCACTGGCCGCGTTTTCCTATACTTTCAGCGGATCCATTTTTTTTCAGTATTCGAATGTCGTTTTTTTAATCGGAGCGGCCTGGATTCCCTGGACCGTTTACGCAGGCGATCTTCTGATTCGGAAGCGGACTCTCGCTTCTTTTCTGGGGCTGGGGGGAACCCTTGCAATGATGGTTCTCGGCGGGGATCCGCTGGCGGCCTATTTTTCCGGTCTGATTCTATTCGCCCTCCTTTTCTTTTACTGGAAGGGTAATTTTTTTGTCCGGAAAGAAACGGATCCCTGCGAATCGAAAAAATATTGTTTTTTGAAGAATCCCCTGCTTCTTTTGATCCTTGCGGCGATCTTCGGCGGCGGACTTTCTGCGGTCCAGGTTCTTCCGACGATGGAATTGTCGAAAACGGCCGATCGATCCGCACGGGCCGTTCCTTTGTCGATTTGGGAAATTCCAAAATTTCTCAAGGATTATCGATCCGGAAATCGGGAAGATCTCCAAATCTCTCAAGAGGAATACATTCGAAAAATGTGCAATTTGGCGGGGAGTGATGATAAAAAAATGATTCAGGAATTCCGCGATTTCTACCAAAAGAACAATGCACAGAATTCCGCGTCCAAATTTGTTCTTGACGGGATATTCGGCCGCGATATCAAAAAAGCAGGGGGACATTACCAGAATATTTACCGATTCTCTATTGCTCCCTGGGATTTGCTCGGATTGATTTGGCCGAATTTTACCGGTAATACTTCCCCTTACAATGGAAAATGGAGCAATGGATTGCCGAATAATCCTCTTTGGATCTGTTCCTTATACATGGGATTTATTCCCTTTTTACTTGCCGTTTTCGCTTTTCGGCTCTGGAAAGGGCGGATCGGTTTTGGAAGGAAAAAGAGTCCAAAATTGCCGGCAACCCTTCATTCTGTTTTAAGAGCATGGGCCTCCTGGGGAGCAATGATCGCGATTCTGGGCGGATTGGGGCTCTATGGTCCTTTGTGGTTTGCCCGTCTTGTGTGCTATATGGCGGGATCGGATTCCTCTCTTCAATTGGAAAATTATGATCCTGTCGGAACGGTTTACTGGTTTATGGTCGTTTTTCTTCCAAAGTTCGCGTCCTTTCGCTATCCCGGTAAACTGATCGTTCCCATGATGTTCTTTTTAGCGGTGCTCGCTGCCCTTGGCTGGGATTCCTTGCGAAAAAACAAAAAACTTCTTTCCCTGATCCAGTTGGCGTTTACATTTTCTTTGCTGATCATGATCTATGTTCTCTGGGAAGGAAAAGAACTGTTTTGCCTGGCCTCTGTTCCGCAATCCGATTTTTTCGGAGCTTACTGTCCGGAAGTTGCCTGGAAAAATGTTCTTTGCGGATCGATCAGTACTCTTTGTCTGTCCGGGATCTTATATTTGCTCTTATGGACAAATGCGGTCAAATCGATTGCGAATCGATGGAATTTACCGGTAAGTTCCCGTTGGATCACAAGCGGAGCGGTCCTGCTGATCGTCTCTCTGGATCTTTATGTCAATAATCAGCCGCTGGTTTTTACCGCACCGAATGATATCTATCGGAAGACTTCTTCCGTCGCCAAAATCATACGCGAAGATTTTTACTCGAATCCGGAGAACAGGGAAAGCGGATTGCCGCCCCGAATCTACCGCAATGATTTCTATCCCGCCTCTTTTATGAATTCCCGTAAAACCTCTCATCGTTTGGCGGAAAGAACGCTTTGGGAAAACGCTTCCCTGATGCCGAACTACAATTACTTCTATGATCTGTGCATCATAAACGCAATGCATGGAAGTATTTCAGATAATCAGTTCTATACTTTTTATCCCTCGTTGAACTCCCGGGCAAAAACGGAAGAGGCTGCGGAAATTTTTGCATTTCTCGGAATATCGTATGCGATTTTACCGACACCGGAATCTTCTGCTTCTGTTCAAAAATACGCTCGGTATATTATTTTGGCAAAATATGAAGAAGATCTCGCGCCTGAAGTCCAGCTTGCCCGCCGGTTTCCGCAAGCGGTACAGGTGATGAAAACCGCGGTTCCCGCCTCCCGGATTCGAATCTATCATGATGCTTCCATGCTGAAAGATGATAAAAAAGAGATCGAAAACATGATTGAGAAAAAGCAGTGGGGCGATCCGCTGCCGGGAGAATTTGCCCGAATTGCCCGCTTTGGACAAAATCGAATGGATTACGAGATCCGATTGGAAAAGGCGGCAACTCTTCTTGCGCCCGATTTATTTGATCCCGGATGGAAAGCATTTGCCTGGAAAAAAGGAGAAAAGGCTTTTGAAATTCCTATCAAAAAAACGTTGGGATTTATGAGAAAATTCGAACTTCCCGAAGGGGAATATTCTGTTCAAATGGTCTATGATCCTTTTTTCTTTAAGCTGGGCTGGAAAATCTCCCTGTTTTCGCTCATTTTTGGACTTTTTCTTTTGGTTCGAAGAAAAAAACGGAAAAAATATTGAGTCTGCTTTTCTTCCTATTGATTCTCGTTTACTGTATGGTAAAATAAAGGAAACTTTTCGCAAAGGGAAGAAAATGGAAGGAAAATTGAATATCGCACGTTATTCTCCTCGTTGTACGGTTCTTGGACCGGGGCGACGGGCCGTATTATGGGTGCAGGGATGCCGCGCAGGGTGTCCGGGGTGTATTACTCCGGAAACGGCGGTCCTTCCCGGCGGAGAATTCTGGACGATTGAAGATTTGGTCAATCTTTTTCTTTCTTTCGAAAATATCGAAGGGATTACGCTTTCAGGCGGGGAACCGATGCTGCAAGCGGACGGGCTCCTTCTCTTTGCCGAGGAAATCAGAAAGAGAACTTCTCTTTCTTTTATGATGTTTACCGGGTATACGATTGAAGAACTTCTCCTTCATGGATCAGAGGCGCAGAAATCTCTTTTGAAGAAAATGGATATTTTGGTGGATGGTCCTTATATTCAGGAGAGACACGCGGATTTGATTTGGCGCGGATCCGATAATCAAAGGGTCCTTTTCATCGGAGACCGCTATTCCGAATGGAAGGCCCGTATGAACGAGCGCGGAGTTGGAATCGAAGTGGAATTCGAACATGATACCGTTCATTGGATGGGAATCCCTCCCAAGGGGTTTCGCCGGCAGCTGGAAGAAAATATTCGAAAATTATAAAATGTTCCTGATCTGTTTTTTAATTCGGGGGAAGTAAATGAGTGATGCAACAAAAATGGTCGTCGCAACAGTGGGAACACCTATTGGGGGAGCCGTTCTCGCGGTTGGCGCTCTTGCCGTAATCGCGGTAATTACCGCGCAAGCGGCGCAAAAAATGCTTGAAGAAGCGGAAAAAAGACGCAAGGAAGCCGAGCGGCTGAAAAAGGAACGCTTTGTGAAAGCGAAAGGCGAAGCGGAAAAAGATATCGCTTCCCGGATCGAGAATGCGAAAAATTCAGATCCGATGCCCTTCATCTCCCAAAAGAAGATCGATGCGCTTTTTGCGGATCTTGAACAATGCGCTCAGAAGATCAATCAGGCAACGGAGGAAGAGGAAATCCTTGCGGCGCTGCGGACGGCCGCTCAAATTCAGGACCGGCTGAATGAATTTCGCGAGCAAAATACCCGGGGAACGGAGACCAAAAATCATCTGAAAAAGGTAATTGAGGAGCAAAAAGCGGAAATGGCCGTATGGTCCGGTTCCTCTGAAAGTGCTTTGCAGCAGGAACTGAATATTCAAGCCGAACAGATCGAAAAAATTACTTCGTTCGATAAACTTGAGCAGGCGGAAGAAGAATGGGCTGCCTTTCAGTCCGAATTCGAAGCGAGTATCGCCTGTCAAAATATTCAGGCCGATCTCTCCCAAAAACAGCAGATCCATCGACAGGATCTGAATGAGAAAAAGGTCCTTCTGGATCATCTGGAAAAGGAATGGTCCGAACTTGTCAAATACAAAAAATTTTGTACTGATAATGCCGCTCTTTTTCAGCAATGGGAACAAAAGAAAAATAATTTTCTCGCCGGCGGGGAGCGGATTCAAAATGAATGGATTACCAATCTGATCAAGGAAGTTCGGGAAAGGAATCGGAAAGAAAAAAATCGCGTCCTTATTGAGGAACCGTTTGTTCGGCTTACCCGATCCGTTTCCAAAAAAGATTCGATGGCTTTCGATGCGGCGGGATATCTCCGGATCGAAAAAATGCTCGCTATTCTCAAAGATGATATAGAAAAAAACAACGTTCATCAGTGGAAAGCGAAAGTTGCCGAATATGAATCGGTACTTGAACGGCACCTTGATTTCGTTTTGAGTAAAGCGGAAGCAAGGAATCGTGAGATCGCACGGGTCAATCTGCTCCTTGATGATTTGCAAATGGAACTGGATCTTCTTTGCAAAGATGAAATCGTTGACCGCTGGATGCAAAAGGATCTGAAAGAAAAATCGAAGGATCTTGAGGCTTTGCGCCGTATGGTTGCCCAGGGAAATTTCGCGGAAGCGGAAAAGCAGATCCCCGAGTACAAGATAAAAATCGAGGTCCTTCTCGCACAGGCGGAAGAACTCGAAAGAAAGGAAAATGTCCGGGCTTATCTGGTCGAAGGATTCGAAAACATTCTTGCGGATATGGGATTTCAAAAATTGGAAGACGCTTTTTTGGCCGATCCTGATGATCCGCGATCCGCTTTGATTCTTCGGACGGAAAGAGTCTCCGGAGATCAGATCGCTCTGAGTATTCCCCAAAATCGCGAAGAACCGATCCAGTACTCTCTGGATGGTTTTCCCATGCGGGAGGAAGCGGAGTCCGGACAGCTCGTTCGAACTTGTGATGAAGCGGTTCAGGAACTGGAATATCTGCATCAGCAGCTCAAAGAACTGGGAATAGAAACGTCCGAACTGTACTGGGAAGGGAAGCCGGATCATCTTTACCGGCAAGCGGATCATCTTCCCCAGGAAGATAAACGGCAAAATAATAGAAAAATGGATTATTGATCATGGATTTTTCCGAAAAAATACTTCCCGGCTGGCTTGTGGAAATGGATAAACAGCTCCGCAGGGGAAAACATGTCCTTCTCTATGGAAACGTGGAAGATCGTTTTTTGATCGATCAGAACGGATCGTTCGGAACGGTCGGATTGACGGAAGCGCTCGGCTTTTATCTGGAACAGTCGGGATATGCTTTTGTGTCCCATTATGATCTTGTGGACGGACTTCATGTTCCAAATCCGGAGCAGGAAGATCTCTTCAATCAGATGATCCGGAAGAGCGCCAATCCTTCCCGCGGATCCTGTTCCGGCTCTTCAGATCCTCGAACTTCAGATCCGCGCACTTCGGGACCGCAAACCGCCGGATCGCAGACTGCGGAATCCCGGGACACTTCACACAGAGATGCGTTCCCGTCTTCCTCTTCCCCGTCTTCCGATCCGGCGGCGCAGGACGCGGCTTCGGAAAGAAGAACTCCGTCTATTCGAAATCGCATGGAAAGGGGAAGCGATGGAAACGGAGGCCGAAGTAATTTAAAATTGCCGAATGTTGCTCTTCCGCATATTCGAAGTTTTCTTTCTCAAACCGAGATTCCTTCGGCGGCGATTATTGAATATTCCGATAAGCTGTTCAGTGATGCCCAGCGGCAGGAACAGGCGGAACGGGAATTTTTGATCCAGCTTAAAAAAATCGTAAAAGAGGCGGCGGATCTTCAGGAGAATATGGAAGGACGCCGAAATGCCCTGATCATTACCGCATCTCAGCTGGCGGCGATTCCCTCGTGGTTTTATCAGGAACACCCCTTGCTGGCTTTGATTCGAATTCCCTTTCCGGACGTAAAGGAACGAAGATCATTTATTGAAGGATTTTTCGATTGCTTTGCCGATCCTTTCATTACGGACGATTCTTGCAAAAAAGAAATGATCGATACCTTTGTCCAGCAGACAGACGGATTGACCATTTTGGATCTGATGGCCCTTGGAACGACCTGTTCCAGTGAAAAGATCAAAATTGCGCAGCCTGCGGATATGAAGAATGTGATCGCCTATTACCGATATGGAGAGAAGATCGATCCCTGGGAAAAGTTTAATGCCGATACGATCCGATCCGCGCCTCAGCAGATCCAGAAAAGAGTGATCGGCCAAAAAAATGCGGTTGATGCCGTTGTTGATATGCTCATTACGGCAACGATCGGGATTACCATGCTTCGTTCAACCCGGGGAACCGGTAAGCCGAAAGGGGTCTTCTTCTTTGTCGGACCGACCGGGGTTGGAAAAACGGAGTTGGCCAAAGCGCTTGCCGAATTGATCTTCGGGGATGAAAACCGGATGCGCCGATTCGATATGAGTGAATACGCGGAAAAACATGCCGCCGAAAAATTGACGGGCGCCCCTCCCGGATATGTCGGATATGAAGAAGGCGGGCAGCTCACGAACTTTGTCCGGGAAAATCCGTTCAGTTTGATCCTTTTCGATGAAATAGAAAAGGCGCACGGTCTGATCATGGACAAGTTTTTACAAATCCTTGAAGATGGCCGATTGACCGACAGTAAAGGGCAAACCGCGTATTTTTCCCAATCGGTGATCATTTTTACCAGTAATATCGGATCGGATTCCCTTCCGGTTCAGGCGGGCGATAAAATTACCGACAGTTCGCCCTCTTATGAGGATATTCAGGAACATTTCCGGAGCAAGGTTCGGGATCATTTTCTTTTTGAACTGAAGCGTCCGGAGATTCACAACCGGTTTGGGGATAATATCCTTGTTTTTGATCTTCTTCGCCCGATCCATGTACGGGGAATTTGTGAAAAATTTCTTCGCTCTTTTCAGATCTCCGCAAAAGAAAAACGGGAACTTACTCTTGTTTTTGAAGAACCGGGGATCAGAGAAATGATTGAAAAGGAAATGTGTGTCGGGGAAAAATTGAAGTACGGCGGACGGCGGATCCGGACTTTGCTCGAAGAAAAAATCGAAAAGCCGTTTAATCGATGGATTTTTGAAAACGATCCGCCTGCGAATTCAACGCTTTCGCTCGGGATCAATGCGGAAAATGAGCTTGCGGTTGCGATCAAGGGCCAATAAAAAACAAAAGGGTATTTATGGAGAGAAGCAGAAAAAACTCTCAATACAGAAAAATGGAAAGCGGTAAACAATGAAAGCTTTTCGCAAAGATCCCCATCGAATTTCTTTCGGAAATTATTCGATTGTGAATTTGGTCGATGAATCAAAGACCCGGAGTCTTTATCTGGTTGAAAGACCTGTTCGAAATCAGGGACTTTCCCGTTTTTCCTGGAAAGGTGCCGGCAAACGGGAGGGTTCTTCACGTTCCATTTTGATCGCCGTGATTGTTGAAAACAGCTCCGAACGGGATCAGCTGATCGATCAGTGGGTTCGTTGGCAAAAGGCCGAGGATCAGAATCTTGCCGTTTGCTTCGATATCGGATCGGAAAAAACGGATCAGGGCGATCTTCTTTATGCTGTTTGCTCGGGAGATTGCTTTCTTGCCGATCTTCTTCAGAAGAATGGAAATCCTGGGAAAAATTTGTTTCCAATCTTCGAAAGCCTTATTGCCGGAATCGCATCGCTTGAAAAGTGCAGATTTAAAAACACGGATGTCGGCTTATTGGGAATCGTTCGACAGAACGAAAAATGGATGTTTCTTCCATCCGTTGATCTTGAGGAAGGATCGGAGACGGAATTGCTTCTGCAAAAAACGGCGCTCCTTTTTGGCGCCCTGATTCTTAACGAGAAATGGACTGGATCGAATGATCCCGATACCATGGTTCGAAAATTGAAGTCCTGTTTGTCGGATCCTTGGTTTTCTCTTTTTCGGCGATTGATCCTTGGAGAACCAACCGCGCCCCGGATATCCGATCTGCTCAATTCGAATCTTTGGAGTAAAGGAAAGCCGCCTCTTCCGACGCCGCTTCGCTGTTCGCTTTCTTCGGCAGTTCCCGGCGCAAAAACGATAGAATGGGAAACGGTTCCGGGAGAAGAAGTTCTTGTTCGGCGGGTCGATCCGGAATCTCCTTTCCTCAAAAAGATCGACGAGATCCTATTGGCTTCCGAGATCGCATCGATCGGGGAACCGGTTCCGACACAGGGAAATCGCTTAACCGTTCCTGTTCATCGGCAGGATCAAATGATGTTCCTTCCTTTTCGAAAGTCGGGAGAATTTGCGCGTGTTGGCAAACCTGTCCTTTTGGAAGGGGTTCCTTCGGTGATCTTTTCCCGCGTGGAAGTTGGTCCGAAATTGATCAAAATCGATTTGGATTGGCCCGAAAATATTCTTTGTGCGTTTGTCCTGCTGCGCGAGGACAGGTTTGCCGAATCTCATTCGGATCCGAAAGCCGAGATCTACGAGTATCCAAGGGACGACGCGTTTTTGTATTCCCTGAATGTTCCCCGTCCTCCCTGGAAAAAAATTTGGCTTTCCGCATACAGTGTTGTTCGACGGACTTCCGCTCCCGAACTTGTATCGTCCGGCCTCAATCCCGATGCGAAAAGAGTGATCGAAATTCCGGCCGTTGTTTCTTTCCGATTGATCCCTCCCCCGATCTGCTTTGGAAACGGAATGTATCGGCTTACGATTAATACCGATCAGCCGGTTGTTTTTCCCGATCTTCTTCTTGTCGCCAAAAAAGGAGACCAGCCTCCGGAAAAGACCTCCGACGGTGAAGTCCTTTACGAGATTCCTTCCTTTGCCTGTTCGGGCGAATCGACTTTTGAATTTCGATCGCCGGCTGGGGAAAGACCTCCGTTTTTTGTTCGGCTGTTCCCCGAAGATCCGGTTCCGGATAAAGAGAATTTTGTCCTTCCCCGAAAAGGGATTTATGTAAAAAGACGTTTTTTATAATTGATGCAATACAGGACCCATTATGCCGTTTATATCCCCGTGGAGAAAAGTGATCTGTCCCTTCTGCTTTGGCGGATTCCATCTTGCCGATGCACCGTCGAGAAAGATCTCCGCAAACGTAAAAAAAGAGCCGGATCCGGTACTTGGCCGTTTTCTTGGAGTTCAGGTTGTTCCCATCACATTTCCAGTTGTTCCTGCTCCGCGCGGATTAAAAAATTTTCTTCATCGTTTTTATATTCCAACGCAAAAGGACCGCAACGCGGTCGTCTATCACCGTATTTGTCCTTACTGCCATATGGAACTGCCCATCGCAATGAGTAATGGATATTTGAAGAGTGATATTATCGCGATTGTTGGAACCCGATCCTCCGGAAAAAGCAATTACTTCGGCGTGCTGCTTGAACTTCTGATCAAACGATATGCGGATGAAGTCGGATTCGCGATGATGTCGCTGGAATCTTATTCCCTTTTGCAGCTGGAAAGGGTCTCTTCCGATAAACTTCGCAAACTTCGATACGGATCCCTTTTTAATTCCGATCGCCGAAAAGCGGTTCCGCAAACCACACGCGCCGAATTGAATCCGGAGATCCGGATCCCGCTGATCTATCGTTTATCTTCACGCCGGCCCAAATCCTTTTGGAATTTCTTTCATCGGCCGCGGGTCATTGATCTTGTGATCTTCGACGCGGCGGGGGAAGATGTTGAAGAAGATGTCTCTTTCGAACTGTTCGGCCGATATGTCAATCACGCGTCCGGGATCCTGTTCCTGATCGATCCGTTCAGCTATTCGGCCTTTCGGAACCGTTTACCGGATGAACTGCGGGAACGGATCAACGAGCAGCAGCGTTTGTTGACCGGGGTGAAGGCCGATCCGACCGATGCGATTGAAGCCGCGCTTCGAACGATGCAGCAGCTTCAGGGACATCGTCCGGACAAAAAGCATTCGATTCCCGCCGCGGTGGTCTTAACGAAAATTGATATGCTGAAAGGACTGGTCGATTCTTCGATCACTTCGGATGTTCTTCACGACGGCGGATACAACGAGGAGCAGTGCGGAGTAATATCGAATGAGATTCGGGATCTTCTTCGCGATCTTCAGGCGGGTCAGCTGGAATCGATTATGAACACGCATTTTGAAGATTACGCGTTTTTCGGTGTGTCCGCGCTGGGATCCCTTCCCGAAAAGGATTTCAGCATCGGACAGATCCGGCCGATCAACGTGGGGAATCCCCTTTTCTGGATTTTGTATCGCCTTGGTTTTTTGGATCCGGTTGAAGAATGATCATTTTTATGCGGAGGATGGAATTATGAAGCAGATCTATTATACATCCTGTTTAGCCGGACGAAGTCTGTCGGGAAACGGCGGATATCAAATTCGGGCGCTGTCCGCTGATCTTGCTCCGGATCAGGCCCGAACGTTTGTTCCTGTTCTTGCTTTTGAATTGCCCTGGAATGATTCGGATTTCCTTGCGGAACAGTCGGCGGGAAAAAGCAATCCGATCCGCTTTGCTTTTCTCGACGATCCCGACCGGGGACCCTTTGCTGTTCATTGCGTTGACGCAGGCCTTGATCCGGCAACCGGGCGGACCGGGAATTTCTTTGCCCATCTTGTTTGCGATTTGTCCCCGGAGATCTCTCTTGAACAGATCGTCGGCTTATGGAAAGATCCTTTCTGGAAAACCGCGGACGGTGATTTCGACAAGCATCTGGATTCCCCGGAATCGCTTCCCAAAGGCTCCTTCTTCACCGAAGAACGATTCGCTTCTTTCCTTCAAAAGGAAAAAAACGCCGCTTTCTTTCTTTTTGTGATGAATGCCTGGATTCGAAGAGAAGAGGAGGCGTGTATTTATCTCGCCGCTCCTTCAGAAACGATTGCTTTCGTTCTTTGGGGAATGCTCCGATTTCTTCATCCTGTTTTTCATGGTGATCTTACATTTTCGACTTATGAGATCAATCCGTCCCGTACTTCCGCAAAGATCGTCGGCCTTTGGCTTCCGGAAAACGGCAGCGGTGCTTTGCCGCAATACTGCAAAACGGAACCTTCCCTGTATTACAATTTTATTACCGGATCGGGAAGTGATCTTCCTGTTTCCGAGTATCTCCGATATATACTGGACAAATGCCGAAAGTCCCGATTTGCGGATATCGTCCGTTTTCATGAATGGATCGATCGGGAAGGATCGGCCGATCTTGCCCGTCTGGATCTGCTCGCGAAAATTTTGAACGGTCCGGAGCGGTTGAATCGGTCGGAATTGCAGGAGATCTTGGCGGATTCCGCTTTTAAACCCCTTTTATTGAAAAAATTGGAAAATGCGAATATCGCTTCGGCTTTAAAGCGTTTTCCGGAAATCGACGCGATTTTGAATCCGATGCCGATTCCCAAGCCGCTTCCGCCGGTGATCGCGGAAAATCCTTTTGAAGGAATCCCGGCCGAGGAAGTTCCTCAATCAAAGTTCCAATCCCTTGTTTCCTCTGTTCAGCCCCCCGGCTTTTCCGGAAATCCTTTTCAAAATGCGGAAGAAATCTCCTTTGAAGAGGAACGGATCAATGAGATGAAATTTGTTCCTCCCCCTTCTTCCGGGAAGAAGTCCCCGGATACCGAATCAGAGGATGAGGAAGAAGATGAAAATACGGTGCGCGGTTTTTTAAGACGGGCACTTGGCGGCCTGAGCTGGTGGTCCGGACAATGGTGGTTCCAAATGCTTTTTTGGTCTTTTGCCTTTACGTTGCTGGGGATTGCGCTTTGGTATTTTATTCCTCACCTTCGGGAAATTTATAAAGCACTTTCTTCATTGAGATAGGGGAAGATCTGAAAACCATCTTTTCTGCTCTGTTCAGAAAACATGGTAAAAAAAGAAGACGCGTGTGAAAAGCCTGTTCCCGGGCAGGTAAACCGTCCATAAGTGAATGTGATTTGGAAAACGGAAAAGAGAAAAAATGTCCAGTGATGTAGAATTGATTTCAACGGAGAATTTGGAACGGGGAACGATTGATCACAGCCGATTCATTTGGATCTTTCGGCCGGGAACATTCTTTTTCGCTCTGCTGTTGACCCTTTTAATGGTCTTTTTTTATTCCCTGCTTGGGTTTATGGTCAATTTGCTTCCGATTGGGTGGGGGGCTCTGCTCGTACTTTGGGAATTGATCTGCTTTACCGTCAATGTCGGAGGGATCCTGGTCGGGATCTTTGCGATTTTGATCGTTTTCGGTTTATTGGGGGCAAGAACATCGGGGACATCAAGAGTATCCGGCCGGACGCTGGCAATAGGATTCGGGCTTATTTTGCTTTTGGGACCCGGCATCTTCTTTACTCCGCTTCACAGGGATTCGCTGCAGAATTTTGTACCGCGATACAGAAGAGTCGCCGATAATACTTCCTCTTATAAAGGTGAAATTAAAAAACGATCTCAAGGGAAGGGTGTTTTAATTTGGCCCATCCTTTGCTTTTCGGGATATCTTGTTCTTCTCGGAGGATCCGCGCTTTGTCTTTCGATCATGAGTCGGGAAGGAGCGATCAAACGACGGAAAGGGATCCGGGGATCTTGCCCTCATCCCGATTGCATCTATGAAGGCGATCCGCTTTATCTTTGCCCGTATTGCCAAACATTGATCGAGGATCTTCGTCCTTCGATTTTCGGTCTGTTCCACGCACGGTGCGGAAATTGCGGAAAGAAGATTCCCGCTTCCGATCTGATGGGAAGAAATAATCTGGTGAAAGTTTGTCCGGGCTGCGGGCAAATGGTCGAAAACAGTCTGTTCGGGGCTTTGCCCGAACTTCATTTTATTGTCGTTGGCGCTTCCAAAAGCGGAAAATCCAATTTTTTACGCGCTTCAATTCAAAAAATGGAGGAATTCTTTGCCGATTATGAAGGATGGGATTTTCAGTATAAAAAAACAGAAAATCAAAAACATAAGGGAAACCCGGAGAAAAAGAAGAGAATGTTTTCTCTTGCTTCCGGAAAGCCGGGAGCGCTGAATGTGAGTTTAATCACTCCCTATCACGGCAATTTTCTGATTTATCTTTACGACAGCGATGATTATGATGAAGGATCGGACAACAATTTGATCAAGCATATCTTTCATCAGTATACAAGCGGGATTTTTCTTGTGATAGATCTTTTCGCGGAAGAATCTTATCGGAACTGGTTTGAAAAGAATTCTCCGGAGACGCTGGTTCAGGCAAATCCGGCGACAACACCGATCGACTTTGTGGTCGATCGTCTTGCGAATCGGATGGAACGGGTTACCGGATCCAATCCGGAAGAAACCATCGATATCCCGGTCGCGGTGATTTTGACAAAAGGGGATATTGACCGCGTTGGGCAGCGGATTGGCGGATATTTCGACGTGAATGATTTTACTTTTCTTACGGACACCTGGCTTGAGAATGTGGAAACCTACAGTAATCGGATTCGTGAGTCCCTGTTTAATGGAAAACTTGGTCCGATCGTGAACAAGCTGGAATTGAGTTTTTCATCGGTTGCCTATTTTGCGGTTTCCGGGTGTATTGCGGATGAACAGAAAGAGGAAGGAACGGAATTTGAGAATGCGCGCGGAGCGTTGGCGCCATTTCTTTGGATCATGCGATATAATCTGGAAAGATGAAAGAAGTACGTAAATATAATATTATGATTAAAATATAATTATAGGTAACCTGTTGCAAATAATGTACTTGCCTGTTTTACTATTTTATCTTTTTTAACAATTTTTCATGATTTCTTGGTGTTTTCCTATTCCCTAAATTGACTTTTTACCGATAATACGATAGGTCAATGGATTACTAATTCATTATTCACAAAAATAAAAAGTGAGGCAAAATTCAAAAATGAAAAAAGGAACTCTTGGTCTGCTTGTTCTTTTCCTCGGCGTCTTCATGATCTCGACCGGATGCAATTCCGAAAAAGAACCGAGGGAACTGTTTAATGTTTCTTACGATCCGACTCGTGAGCTTTACGCGGAATACAATGATGTCTTCGCAAAGTATTGGTTTGACAAAACTGGGGAGAAGATCTCCGTCCAAAAAAGCAATGCCGGGTCCGGCGGACAGTCCCGTGCTGTTCAGGGCGGTTTTCAGGCGGATGTCGTTACCTTGGCCTTGGCGTTCGATATTGACGATATCGCCGTCGAAAAAAATGGCAAGCCCGGCTTGCTCGACAAGGATTGGCAGAAAAAACTCCCCAACAACAGCTGTCCTTATTATTCCACGATCGTAATCCTTGTTCGGAAGGGAAATCCCAAAAACATTAAAAACTGGGAAGATCTTCTCAAAAGCGACGTAAAAATAGTAACCCCAAATCCGAAAACTTCCGGCGGGGCCCGTTGGAATTATCTCGCAATCTGGGGATATGCTCTTGATAAGGAACTTGCCGCCGTTGGCGGATTGGCTGCCTTAAAAGATCCTTCCAAGGCGAAAAATGTTGAAGAAGCCGAGAAAAAGGCTTATGAATTCACCAAAAAGGTCTTTGCGAACGCGGTCGCTCAGGGAATGCCGACCGGAGCGCGGGATGCAACCGACGATTTTGTGAAACGCGGAAACGGGGATGCTTTCCTTGCCTGGGAAAATGAAGCGATTCTTTCCAAGCTGGTAAGAGAGAATGAAGGATTTGAAATTGTGGTTCCGAGCATAAGCATCAAGGCGGAGCCGCCGGTTGCCGTTCTCGATCGATTGGTCGATCAACGGGGAACAAGGGACATTGCCGAAGAGTATTTAAAACACCTTTATGATAAGGATTCCCAGGAGATCATTGCGAAAAATCATTATCGGCCGATTCTTCCCGAAGTTGCCGAAAAACATAAAAATGATTTCCCGGAATTGCGTCTCTTTACGATTGATGATGTTTTCGGCGGCTGGCTGAAAGCTCAGAGAAAGCATTTCAACTCCGATGGAGAGTTCGATAAGATGATGATTGAGATCAGCAAACAATAAATTCTGATCTTGCGGTTAAAGACTGTATTCCATTCCCGGCGGCAACGGAACAGCGGCGGTACTTTGTGCCGCCCGTCTGTTTTTCCCATTTTAACTTAAATTAAAGTAAAATCTTTATTTTGCCGATAGAATCGGCGGATGATCCGCAGAAGGCGAATGGAATTGCCGATTGGATCGATCATACTCATTGTAATGATTGGATCCGGCATCGCCCCAATATATATTACAGGAATAGATTCCGATGAGATTTGTACAAAGAAGTGTACTTCCCGGCTTTGGGATTACGATGGGGATTACGATCACCTATCTGAGCTTGATCGTTTTGATTCCGCTTTCAGGTTTGTTTATCGTTACCTCACATCTTTCCTGGGTCGATTTTCAAAAGATTCTTTCCAACGAACTTGTGATCAAGTCGTTTTCCTTGACTTTTCGGGCTTCTTTCCTTGCTGCCGTGATCAATGCGTTTTTCGGATTTATTGTCGCCTGGGTCCTCGTTCGGTACCGATTTTTCGGTCGGCGATTTCTCGACGCGATGGTCGATCTTCCCTTCGCTTTGCCGACGGCGGTATCCGGTATTGCTCTTGCCCAGCTTTATTCGGACAAGGGATGGATCGGGCATTTCTTTCCTTTTCCGATTCGGGGAACGGAGATCGGGGTCTCTCTCGCGCTTATCTTTATTGGACTCCCTTTTGTGATTCGAACATTGCAGCCTTCGCTTGAGGATCTGGAACGGGAATTGGAAGAGGTTTCCGCAAGCTTGGGGGCAAATCGTTTACAGACCTTTACGAAAGTGATTTTTCCGATGCTTCTTCCCGCTCTGATCACAGGGTTTGCGATGGCCTTTGCCCGTGCGCTGGGGGAATACGGATCGGTCCTTTTTATCGGCGGAATGATTCCCGGAAAGACCGAGATCATCTCCAGTGTGATCCTTCAAAAACTGTATGAGGAAAACGGACATGTTCCCGCTTCCGTGATCGCTGTTGCAATGCTGGTTGCTTCCTTTACCATTCTCTTTTTGATCAATATCATTCAGCGTTGGGCGAACCGGCGATTTATCCTTTCCGCGAATTAACGATTTTCAGGCTTTGAAAAGAACCTGAATCATAAGGCGTTTTGAAAAAATGAGTAAAAATAAAAGAAAAAATCCGAAAGAGAATCCGGAGAATCCGGCGGGCAGTGAAGGAACTTCCGATCCTTCCCGTTCTTCCGATTTGCCCGTTTCTTCTTCCGATTCGAATAAAGGACTGCAGAAGCCCGCGCAGGACAGGCCCGCGCAGGACTATCGTGCCCATTACCGTGCAGTTCAGGAAGCGACGACTGAACCCGTTTATTTTCAGAACATTCTGATCGGAGCGACCCTTCTTTTTATGGCGCTGTTCCTTTTGTTTCCGCTGGTTTGCATTTTTTATGAAGCGTTCGCCGGCGGATGGAATCTGTTTAAGGAAGCGCTTGTAAGCCGGGAAACACGATCCGCTCTGAAAATGACCCTGCTGGCAACCGGAATTGCCGTTCCCGCCAACGTCGTTTTTGGATTGGCCGCCGCCTGGTGTATTGGTAAATTTGAATTTCGCGGAAAGAGTCTTTTGATTTCGATCATTGATCTTCCGTTTGCGATTTCGCCGGTGATCGCGGGCCTTTTGTTTGTCTTTCTGTTCGGAGCCCAATCGACATTCGGAGCCTGGTTGATGTCCCATAATATTCGATTGCTTTACGCGTTTCCGGCGGTGGTAATGGCGACGATTTTCGTTACCTTTCCCTTTGTGGTTCGGGAATTGATCCCGGTAATGCAGACGCAGGGAACGGACGAGGAACAGGCGGCCCGGGTCCTTGGCGCGCGAGGCTGGCAAATTTTTTGGCGGGTAACCTTGCCGAACGTCAAGTGGGCGCTTCTGTACGGAATCATTTTGTGCAATGCCCGTGCGATGGGGGAATTCGGAGCCGTAATCGTCGTCGCTGGAAACAGCGTGAAAACGAACACGCTTCCCCTTCATATTAACGTATTGTATCAGGGATACGCCAATGGATCGGCGCCGTTTGCCGTTGCAACGCTGCTGGCCGTAATGGCTATTTTGACCCTGGTGATCAAGACGCTGATTGAGTTCCGTCTTCGGAAGAAGGAAGAGGATAAATAATTACTGTAATTTGCAAGCCGGATTCGCGAGGATCTGAGCGTTTTTATAAAAGCCGGGGTGAAATACCATGGGAATTGAAGTTCGAAATATCAGTAAGTCGTTCGGGGAATTCAAAGCACTGTCCGATGTAAGCATCAAGATCAACGCCGGGGAGCTGGTCGCTCTTTTAGGACCGTCCGGATCCGGAAAGACGACTCTTTTGCGGATCATTGCCGGATTGGAAGTCCCGGATTCCGAAAGCGGACCGATCTTTTTCGGCGGGGAAGATGTCGGAAAAAGCAAGGTGGGCGACCGCGGCGTCGGATTTGTCTTCCAGCATTACGCTCTTTTTAGACACATGACCGTGTTCGACAATATTGCTTTTGGATTGACCGTAAAGTCGCGCAAGATCCGGCCTTCGAAAGAGATCATCAATAAAAAGGTTAAAGAACTTCTGCACATGATCCAGCTGGACAATCTTGCGAACCGATATCCCTCCCAGCTTTCCGGCGGCCAGCGGCAGCGGGTCGCTCTTGCCCGTGCTCTTGCGGTTGAACCCCAAGTCCTTCTTCTTGATGAACCGTTCGGTGCGCTTGACGCCAAGGTCCGCGTTGAATTGCGATCCTGGTTGCGTCGTCTTCATGATGAAATTCATCTCACCTCGGTTTTTGTGACCCATGATCAGGATGAAGCGCTGGAGTTGGCCGATCGGGTCGCTGTAATGAACAACGGGGTGATCGAGCAGTTCGGAACCCCGGATGAAGTTTTTCATAAGCCGTCTACTCTGTTTGTAATGAACTTTTTAGGACAGGTCAATCAGTTCCGCGGACGGTATGAACATGGAAAAGTGCGGATCGGAGATTATCAGGGCGTTGCGAAGGAAGTGGTCGAAGTGGATTCCAATCATAAATCGGGCAAACAGGCGATGATTTTTGTTCGTCCGCACGATTTTGAGATCTCGCACTGGGCCAAAGAAGGACGATTAAGTTTTCCGGCCGAGGTTCTGAGAGTCAATTCCGCCGGATCGCATGTTCGGGTCGAGATGAAAACGGAAGTGGATGAGCCGCTTTTTGTCGAGATCAGCCATCAGGAGCGCGAACGTCTTCAGCTGGAACCGGGAAAAACGTATTATGTGACGCCAAGAAGCCTTCGGGTCTTCGACGCCGAAGAATAATTCGACGGGCCGAAATATCCGTCCGGATCTCTGTTCATGTCCGGATTTGTGTTCCTGTTCCAATGTGCGGATCGGCCGTTGTATTTGCCTGATGGATCAAATATATTTTTCGTAATGAAGTTCGACGGCTTTATCGAAATCTTTTTTTGCTTCCTCGGGAAGATTGAGCTTTTCTTTTCCAAGAGATCGGTAATAGTAAGCGGGCGCGGACCAGGGATCGAGCTTGATAATGTGATCGCAGATATGAACGGCCTGTTCGTATTCTTCTTTTTCGATTCGGCAAGCCGCATACTGATTCAATGCGAGAACGGAATCCGGAACGAGCAGGAGAACAAAGGTGAAATCGGCAATCGCGGCATCATAATTTCCCTGCTTTTTCCGTGCGATTCCGCGATTGATAATTGCTCCGATCTGTTCGGGATCCCTTTTGAGAATCCATTGGCAGTCTTCTTCCGCCTTTTGATAATTTCCGAGATGGATGTAAACCGCGCTTCGGGTCAAAAGCGCCTGGATGGGAAAAGGATGAAGGGACGCGATTCGATTCAGATCTTCAAGAGCCTGATCATACTTTTCGAGCTCCATATAAATTTTCGCTCTGTCGAAAAGCGGTTCGAGCCGCCGGGGAGCAAGGCGAATGGCCTGATCCAGATCATGAAGCGCGTCGGGCAATCGGCCGAATTCGCACATCAGAAGGCCCCGATAATACCAGGCGATCGGATAGCGCGGTGAAATCGAGAGCAGTTTGGTCAACTGAACAACCGCTTTTTCGGGAGATCCGGATCGAAGAAGCGAAAGAGCCGAATATTGATACCAGAAGGGGAGAACAAAACGCCGGCAAAAATAAAAAACAACGACGATAACTAAAAATGTGATCAAATATTGCATAAAATCCCTTTTATGATTTCTGTTCCTTTTTCTTCATGGATTAAGAGATTCCTGCATTTACTTTTCAATCTTCGGAATTTCGTGTTTCCATCCTTATGCGAAGTTCTTTGATTCGCCGTTCTTTACTCCTTTTAGGAATAAAAAACAATGGAATCTCTCTACAAACGAATGTATCCGAAATGTTTTCTTTTGCAAGAGGAAAGAAGAAAAGAAATGTCAAAATTTTATAAATAAAAAAACTTTTGCCGCCAATTTGCCGATGATTCAAAAAGGAATAGAGAGATTCCTCAAGAGCATTAGAGATCAGGAAAATACAGATCAATGGAAAATGAAAATTTATCAGTGAATCCGGTTGAATTACAGGAAAAAATTGCTTTATTGGAAGATCGGCTGGCAAAAACGGAACAGTTGACCGCCGTCGGAGAGTTGGCAAGTACGACCACTCATGAGTTCAATAATATTTTGACGATGATCATCAACTACGCCAATCTCGGACTTCGGCATGAAGACAAAGAGACCAGGGACCGATCGTTTACTAAAATTCTGGATTCCGCGAAAAGAGCTGCCCGAATTACAAGTACGGTCCTTGGGCTTGCCCGAAATCGAAAACCGGGCTTCGAACCTTCCGATCTTACCTCTCTTACCGAAGATGTTCTGCTCCTCCTTGAAAAGGAAATGAACAAGTACAAAATCGCGGTGGAAAAAGTTTTTCAGCCTGTTCCGAATATTATGGGAAATGGAAATCAGATCCAGCAGATTCTGGTCAATCTTCTGATCAATGCCCGACAGGCGATGCCCAACGGCGGCCGGCTTCTTTTGAAAATCGCACCTGTTCCCGATCAAAAAATGGCGGAACTCACGATACGCGATTACGGAACCGGAATTCCTCCCGAAAAATTGCCCCATATCTTCGACGCTTTTTATACGACCAAAAAGGGACCGGATGAAAGCGGAAAAGGGGGAACCGGACTCGGACTTTCTCTTTGTAAAAATATTATCGAAGCGCATCACGGAAAAATTCGGGTCGAAAGTGCCCTCGGTAAAGGAACCGCCTTTATCATTCGCCTTCCTTTCGCGGAATAGGGAAGCAACATCAGGGGGGCCGGGAAGCTCGAAGGCGCCGCGTTTTAAAAAATTTTTTACTTCATTTACTTCCCAGCGGCGAAGCCGCCGCTTTGTGAAGAGGTAAAATCTTTAGAGGAGATAAATATCCATTAACCCGGGGAAGCTGAAAAAACATCGATACTGGAAAAAGGTTTGCGCCCGAGCGCTGGGACGGTGCCCGTCCCGGGCACCAGGCGGCGAAGCCGTCGCTTTGTGAAGAGGTAAAATCTTTAGAGGAGATAAATATCCATTAACCCGGGGACAAAGACACTATTACTTCACCCAGTTGGAATATCCAATAAACAGCGCCCCGAAGGGGCAGTGCATTCCAGCCCGGGGCAGAGCACAAACATGAAATGTTTGTGCGGC
>JAUNSU010000067.1:16871-21172 GCA_030539035.1 Planctomycetia bacterium | reverse complement strand
GTCATCCACCTTGTTCCCCTCTCTGATTTTGTTCAGATTCTTGGGACCACTTTACTAAAAACGATTATTAACCTCCGGATCCGGCGGACGGAAAGGCCAAGGCATTTCTGCCCGGACAAGGGAGCGAAGCGCCCGGCTCCCCGGATAGGCCGCTTGTAATTTTTACAATGGCAGAAAAGGCTAAATCATTAAGGTAACTGGAGGAACTTCACGCTCTTTCTTTTCGATAACCAGCATACTGTCGTAAAACGCGAGGCTGTAAGCGGTCTTCGTAAAATCATCGACCGGGAGCTGATTGCGGCCAATATACCAAGCGTTCATTCGATCGATAAAATGTTTCGAGTATTCAATAAATGATCCCGGGTTTCGATACCCTCCCTGATAATCACCCCAATAAGATGTATGGAGATCTTCGCACATATAGATCCCATTGTTGGCGACATGCCCGTACATTTCTTCAAAGGTAACAATTTGCTGCTTCATTGTATGTCCGCCGTCGTCAAGGAAAATATCGGCCTTGGGATAGCGATTGCGAAAATCTTTCCAAAAATTACGGTCTTCCTGGGATCCGATTTCAATATGAATCTGATCGCTTTCAAACTTTTTGCACTCCGGATCAATATCGACGCCGATAATTTTTACTTTGGGACCAAAATAATTCTTCCACAAATCCAGCGATCCCCCTTTGAACACCCCGACTTCAACCATAAGAATTTCCCGATCGCGGAATTTCGAAAAATAACGATCATAAACATCAAAGTAATGAAGCCATTTATGAATGGGATGATGTTCTCCCTCAGAAAAGAAAATCTCCAATTCATTCAGCGTTTTTCCTTCCGTGTATTTTTTGAAATACTCAAGAACCTCTTCCCTTTTATCTGAAAGCAACATTCCAATTGCGGGCGAATTAAATGTAATAGGATTGCGGGAAAATTTTTTGCGATAACGATTTATCATACGCTTAATAAAGCTGCACATGAAATACCTTTTTTCTTATAATGATCATTAAAATTTTAAAAAAATGATTCAAAAAACAAACACCGTCAGCGATTATCAGTATACACAAAATTTCTTTTTTTCGCAAGACGATTTTAACGGGAATTTTAAAAGATACAAGAAAAATACCTGTTTTATAATTTACCTCTTTCCCTTTTTATGAGAATTCCCAATTTTTTGGGGATACTGAATACACTGTGTAAAAACAGGGTCCGGAATGTTTTCCAATGGGAATGGAGTCCTTGAAAATGATCTTTCATCAAAAACTTGAAATGTCCGTGATAATGAAGACATTTAAAGGGAACTTTGCGTCCGTCTTTCAAGTATCCGAAAGGGCGTCCTTCCTTGAACAAAATTTTCTTATACTTCCGAAGACCGGGAAAATAAAATTGGGTTCGAAAATGTTCCCCATTATCTATACATCGGTCAAAGCAGATCTCTTTCGAATAAAAATCTTCAAAAAATGCTGTCGGGAACTCTGTATTCCGGCACCAGTCGCCAAATAAAGACATGTCCGAGATCCAAAATCGGTTCCGGCTCTTGCTGTTCGCTTTTTTGATCCGATCCAATATCGCCGGGTCTTCATAAACCTGGAACATATAATCACAAAAAGATTCGAGTACGGTCCGATCCTGAATAAAATTGCAATGGACCAGATTCCGATTCTGATCCCAATGCGCAAAAGTCATCGCGTAATCGCGAAACCGCTTCGCTTCCTCATCGATATCGCAAAAAAGAAGAACATCAGAATCAATCGCCAAACAGCCGGATATCTGCTCTTTCTGCAATAAATTGCGAATATAGATCCAGCGCTCCAAGCAGAAACGTTCCCATTTCAAGGCAAAATTACTGTGATGCTCGTAAATTGATTGAAATTTTTCAATATCAACAGAAAGATCCGGATCCGTAATATTCCGATGAATCACAAAATCAAAGCAGTTATTCGCTTCATCTCCGATCAGATAAATCGGCGTATCGGGGTTGAACTTTCGAATCTGCCGCAGACAGTATTCCAAATAAGGCGGATTACCCGTATGGACAATTGCAACAGGGAAATGGACCCGAACCGGCATATATCGCTCCTGATTATGCTTGTAAGACTTTCAATATTGTTGTTTTTTTCAATCCTCTCCAGATTGACGGCCGAAATTATATCAGAATTTTATATTGAAGTCAATGCGAGTTTATTTTTTAAATCTCTCGAAGATTCGAACAGAGCAATCGTGCATAAAATTGGAAAATTAACAAGAAAATATTTTATGAAAATCATTCAATTGCACTTGCTGTCATTGAAATTTTTCACTATAATCGCGTTCAATTTCAAAATCGGATCTCCATCAAAGGTTAATACAGAGGAAAACAATTTCAATGAATTCGCCGTTTAAATTTAAAAACTGTACGTTTGGATTTTATTTCACCATTACTTTGTGCTCCATATTTTTTACCCTATTTCTCTTTATAAACGTTTTAGTATTCTGGACAGAAGATAAATTTGGCTCAGGGCTGAGTATTCATCAAATCCTTTGCAACGTTTTTTCTCCCGCAGATGGGACCGATCCCAGACTGATCGCCTCTTTACTAAAACGGATCTGGCTTTGCGGTGCCGGCGGAATGCTCTTCTTTCTCGTCCTCTCCGGTTTGCTGGATTACATGATAAAAAATCTCGGATGCAATATTCTTCACATAAAATCAGTCCGAAAAACAAATGTTTCAGACAGGAACACTGTCACAATACCGCAATCTTCAAAAGACAAGAAAAACGGTCCGGACCGTTTCGCCGCAGATCGTCTCTCTTTTCCATGCCGCAGAAATAAGATCCTTGCCGGATTCTTGACTGTTCTGGTTTTCCTGTCGGCTTGTTTTTTTGTTCAATTAAAATTTCACGTTGCTGAATATCTCATTTATGGATCTCAGAAGACTGTTATTTTCGATAATTACTGTACTCCTGATAAAGCGGAAATAGCCGCTCCTGCCCAAAAAAAGAATTTTGTATGGATCATTTCCGAATCACTGGAGGAATCTTACAATCAAAAAGAAATTTTTGGTGAAGATCTGATCGCAGAATTAACAGCGCTCCAGGATCAGGGGTTAAGTGTTCCCAACTGGGTTCAGGTCGATGGAACAGGCTGGACAATCGCCTCTCTGATCTCCTCGTTGTATGGAGTTCCGAGGCGAATTGTATGGAATAATCGCGCCTTCAGTGAAAATTCCTGTGTTAAAATCCTGCGGCAATCCCAATCTGTTTTTCATGTACTAAAAGATCAAGGATATGAAATTGTCTTTGTGCAAGGAGATTCTCTTACTTTTGCCGGACGAAATTATCTGTTTGAAAATTTTCCCTGGGTAAAAGCCCTTTCTCGTGAAAATCTGTCAAAGACTCCGGAATATCAAGCGTTTATAAAAAAGAACAAGCCTTATAATTGGGGAGTACACGATCAACTCGTGTTTGATAATGCCGAAAAAGAATATGAACGCCTTGCGGCATCAAAAAAACCGTTTGTTCTTGTCGTCCAGACTCTCGATACACACGGAAAAAATGGGTTTCTCGTCCCGGATGCAGAACGAAAATACAACGATTTTCGCGATGTTGTCCGTGAACAAAGCCGAATGATCTCGCAATTTGTAAAAAACGTTCGCGCCGTAAATGGAAGTGCAAATACCGCAATTCTCATCATGGGCGACCATTTAGCAATGCAGAATACAATTCAAGATATGCTTGAACGTGTTCCCGAGAGAAGAGTTTTTAATCTTTGGCTCAATGGATCTCCCCAAGTTCATTCGTTTTCATCTTCGCCATGTTCTACATTTGACTTCGCTCCAACCATTCTTGAGTTTCTCGGCTTTCGCTGGAAAGATCATCAATTCGGGATCGGCGTTTCCTGCTGTTCCCATGATGAGAACCTCTTGAAATACTATTCGATTAATCAGTATGAAGAGGAATTCAATAAAGAATCTGAAGTTTATGATCAAATTATGCTCGGTGAAATCGCCAATGCCGGCTCTGCACTCTTGCGTTAGCAAATTTCTTCCTTGTTCTGCAATTTGAGATTTATCTCCTAAATTGCTCTTTTAAAATTCAGGAAAATTCGCTATAATGGCCGATATACAGTGAATAGACTGTTTTGCGGAACTGGAGTTTCCCTTATTATTAACCCGATAAAAAGAAAGATTCCATGAAAAATATCTGGCGGGCTCTCAAGCTCACGTTTAAATACAAATTGACGATCCTTACCTCCGTTGTCTGCTAAATTTTAATATATATTTTATTTTTATTAAATATATAATAATTTTAAAATATATTTAAT
>JAUNSU010000067.1:0-16861 GCA_030539035.1 Planctomycetia bacterium | reverse complement strand
TCCTTTCAGGGCCAAACCCTTAACGATTGGTATGAGATCAAAGTCAAAGAAAAAAACGACCTTCTCGAAAAGACTGCCCGAGAACAAGTTGAGATCCGGGATCAGAATCAAAAGATCGAAAACGAGCTGAAAGCTCCCGACTTGCCCGACCGTGCGGAAAAAGAAGAGATCCTGCATAAAAATAAAAAACGGGCAAAAGCCTTGGCCGTCGATCAAAAATCGCTCGAAAAAGATCTCAAATGGTATGGAATGGCCAAACCTTATATCGATCAATACGCCCCGCAAGATCCTTTTTTAACCGTTGCCTGGCTCATGATCCTTGTTCTGATCACGACTTACTTCAAGAGCGTCCTCGGTTTTGTTCACGGATATCTTTCCGGAAAACTCGGAATGCTCTGCTGCGTTGATATTCGAAATATCTTTTTTCAAAAACTGCTGGGATACGAAGTGAACCGGTTCAGTCAATCCGGGGTATCGGACGCGATGAGCCGATTTACCGGCGATATCGGTTCATTGTCCAACGGGATCTCCCTTTTTTACGGAAAACTCGTACGGGAACCGTTGAAGATGTTCGCCTGTCTTGCGGGCGCCATTTTTATCAGCTGGCAGCTTTTTCTCTGCACTTGTATTTTCGCCCCGATCGCCCTTGTTCTGATCGTATGGATGGCAAAGACCTTAAAACGAGTTGCCCGAAATTCCATGGCCGAAATGGTCTCCATGTTCAGTCAAATTTCGGAATCTTTCCGTTCGATTCGGGTCGTGAAATCGTTTAATCGGGAAGATTTTGAACTGGAAAAGTTCAATAAAACGAATCTCGCCTGTTATCGGCGCGGAATGAAAACGACCAAATACGGATCCTTGTCCGCTCCGATGACCGAATGCCTCGGAATGAGCGTAATGGTAATGGCCGTTCTTCTCGGTGCCTGGCTCGTGATCAATCAGGAGACGTCGATTTTCGGAATCCGAATGTGCTCTCAACCGCTTGATTTGGGGACCTTGATCCTCTTTTACGGTTTTCTCATCGGTGCGTCCGATCCGGTCCGGCGTCTTTCCGACTTCTTTCTTCAAATGCAGGGAGCAGCCGCGGCCGCCGATCGTGTTTACGATATGATCGATCAGGAGATCGCCCTTACCGATCCCGAAAATCCTGTCGAAATTCATCCGTTCGATAAAAAAATCGTCTTTCAGAATGTCTCCTATTCTTATCCGAAGTATGCGAATCTCAACCAAATGGTGAACAAGATCACTTTTTGGTCCCTTTTCGCTTTTTTAAGAAAGAAAAAGGAAGCGCCGAAGGAAGTCTTGCCGGAAATGCAGATCGTTCTCAAAAAGATCGATCTGGAAATCGCCTTTGGAGAAACGATCGCGATCGTTGGACCGAGCGGAGGAGGAAAGAGCACTCTGCTCAATCTGATCCCCCGATTTTATGATCCTTCCGGCGGATCCATTACATTCGACTCTATTCCTTATAAAGATCTGCGGATGAAAGATCTTCGCGACCAAATTGGTCTGGTGACCCAGGAACCGGTCCTGTTTGATGATACCGTTTTTGAAAACATCCGGTATGGAGTTCCCGACGCTTCCCGGGAAGCCGTGATCGAAGCCGCGAAAAAAGCGTACGCGCATGATTTTATTGTCAATAAACTTGAAAAAGGATATGAGACCTCGGTCGGACCCGGCGGAGGACTTCTTTCCGGCGGACAGCGCCAGCGAATCGCGTTGGCCCGTGCGCTCCTGAAAAATCCAAGGATCCTGCTCCTCGATGAAGCGACCAGCCAGATCGATCTTCAAAGCGAACAATATATCCATGAAGCGCTGGAAAAGTTCGTCGGATCCCGGACAACAGTGATCGTTACCCATCGTCTCTCCGCGATTCGCCTTGCCGATCGAATTGTCGTCGTTCAGGAAGGGGAAATCGAAAGTATCGGAACGCACGAGGAATTACTCGAAAAATCTCCCTTCTACGCAAGCCTTTGGCAAGTAAAAGAGAACGATAAACATCATTAAATTCCCATGGACAAGATCACTGCTTACCAGCTTCTTTTAAAAGAACTGATCGATCGCCGAACCGCGGATGGACATTGGATCGGGAGGTTATCGACTTCCGCTCTTTCCACCGCAACGGCGATCAGTACGTTTTCTCTTGCCGTTTCTGAAGATGTTCTTCCCGAAAAACAGGAACGATTTACCGAAATGATATCAAACGCCGTCGGCTGGCTCTTTCAGCACCAGAATGAAGACGGCGGCTGGGGCGATACGGATCGAAGTTTCTCCAATTCCTCGACCGCGTTTCTGGTCAAGTCGGCGCTGACGCTTGCGCGGCCCTTGATCCAATCGGCCTTTCCCGATTCTATTTCCGAAGAAGAGTGGAACGTCCGGTTAAAAGATCTTGATCGATATCTTGACGATCAGAAGGGAATCGAAGGAATCAGAGAACGATACGGCAAAGACAAGACCTTTGTCGTTCCGATTCTTGCCAACGCGGCGCTTGCCGGTCTTGTTCCCTGGAAAGAGGTTGCTCCTCTTCCGTTTGAACTGGCTGTACTGCCGCATACTTTTTTTCGATTTCTGCGGCTTCCTGTCGTCAGCTATGCGATTCCGGCGCTTGTTGCGATTGGTCAGCTCCGTTTTTATAAACTTCCCCCGCGATGCGGAATCCTTAAAGGAATCCGGAAAAAAGCGATTATACCGACTCTGGACAAGCTCCGATCCATGCAGCCCGTGAGCGGCGGATATCTCGAAGCGGCGCCGCTTGCCTCCTTTGTCGGAATGAGTCTGATCGCGGCAGGACAGAAGGATCATCCGGTCGTTCGCGGTATTCTTCGATTTCTGGAAAATTCCGTTCTGGAAGACGGATCGTTTCCGATCGATACGAATCTCGCGTTCTGGACAACATCGCTTGCGGTAAACGCGCTCGGGCCCGATGAAGAAGAGAAGGGAATCCTTTTGGACAGGCGGCTTCATCAGTGGATTTTAAACTGTCAGCATCGGACACAGCATCCCTTTACGGCGGCGGCGCCCGGCGGATGGGCCTGGACCGATCTTACCGGAGGTGTCCCGGACGCGGATGATACATCCGGCGCGATTCTTGCTCTTGCGAAGATCGTTCAGAATCTGGAATCGGAAGAAGACCGGATCCCCTTGCTCCATGCGATGGAAAAAGGGATCGAATGGCTCCGTCGGATCCAGAACCGGGACGGCGGATTTCCAACCTTTTGCCGCGGCTGGGGAACGCTTCCTTTTGATCGGAGCAGTGTCGATATTACCGCACACGCCCTTCGGGCCATGATCGCCGCGCATTTGCTCTTAAAGGAGAATAAATCGGATCTCATCGATTCACGTTCTTTCCGATCCGGTCTGAAATATCTTCTTCGATCGCAAAAGGAACGGGGATACTGGCTTCCTCTCTGGTTCGGAAATCAGTTTGAGAGAGAGGATGAAAATCCGTATTACGGAACGGCGAAAGTTTTACGGGCCCTTTATGAAGTTCAATCGTTCGATCCGTTCTTTTCTCAAAACGGAGAGATTCCGGAAGCGATTCAGCGTGCGCGAAAATGGTGTTTGAGCGTTCAGAATAAGGACGGCGGATGGGGCAGGGGGGCCCGTAATTCCGAAGGAACGTTCACTTCTTCCCTGGAAGAGACTGCGCTTTTGCTGGGCGCCTTGCGATATGATCCGAACGCTGCGGATCCGGAATTATCCGCTGCGCTTTCTGCCGGATATTCGCGGCTTGTCAAGATGATCGAAGAGAGAAAATACGAAAAGGCCTCGCCGATCGGATTCTATTTCGCGAAGCTCTGGTATTATGAGGATCTTTATCCGATCCTCTTCGCACTGGACGCCCTCCGCGCGTAATAGCGAGATAAAAAACGTCTGTACTGATTGATGCCGTGAAAACAAACTGAATAAGTACAAATTTAAAAAAAGATAATCACCCATTAAACCGGGGAAGCGGATCCTGGGAACGCAGGCTTCCAACCTGCACGGCGGCAGAGCCGCCGCTCTGTGATGGAGATGAAATCTATAAAAAACACAACCTCCCCTTAACCCGGGGAAGCGGTGAAAAACATCGATTTGAGAACACGGTTGGAGCCCGAGCGCTGGGACGGTGCCCGGCCCGGGCACCCGGCGGCAGAGCCGCCGTGGTCGAAGAGTTGGAATCTCTAAAAAGCGTTGTGATTCGATTAAAGATTGAACCACGATCCCCCGGGCGGTGTTGATTCCCTAATTCCGGTCGGCGGCGAGGCGCCGCTCCCAGTTCGCGCTGCCGCGCGGTTGCCGAGGACTCGCTCCCGTTGGTCGCTGATTTACCGGTTGTTTTTTTGCACTGCGCTTACAGCGCGCTGCTTACTGGGGGGTCCGTTGACCCGGGGTGCCGCACAAACATTTCATGTTTGTGCTCTGCCCCGGGCTGGAAGGCACTGCCCCTGTCGGGGCGCCGATTATTGGTAATTCAAATCGGGTAAAGTAATATGGTGATTGTGATCCCCGGCGGCAACGCCGCCGCTCTGCAATAGACGCGAAGTTTAGAAAAAAACACAAACTCCCATTAACCCGGGGGTTCAAAATCTGCGGACGGATTCGAACTCTTCTCAAGGATCTTTGTTTTACTCTTTTTTATTGTGCCGCCGAGGCTGGTCTTTCGGCCAAACACCAATGATCTGTTTTCGATATTGTGCTCGAATCCTGCGGGCCGGCGGGCGGAATCAGGGAATTTATGATCGTGTCCGTTCATGCGATCCGGATTACAGAATATCCAGATCGCTCAGACTGAAAACGCGGCTTTTGATCGGATCGCATTCGCACTTTTTGTCGTTCGGGGTCATCGCCTGAATGTAGACCAGAACATCCAGATTATCACTGATCATTCGAACCGATCCGTCAACAAAAGCGACCACAACTCCGCCCGGATGCGCGGAAGAAGGACGCGTCGTCAACCACCCGCGATTTCCCGTAATATCGCTTCCGCAGCGATTGATCGCCATCGGCTGACTCCCCTCAATATCATAGCCGTACCCCGTAATACTAGTGGCGCCTCGGGAATCATAAGGCGCCAAGGCAGTCAGGTCCTCGCATGAGTATGCGGTATTAAAAACATGAGTTCTCGGCTTGTGAAGATTCGCAGGTCGAAAACAGGTAGACCAAAGCAACGGCCAGGTAAAACAAGCCTGATATTCCTGAATTGCCCACATGGAACAGTACTGAAGGTTCTCCGTAAGAAGCATCGTATTCGTCGTTCCGTCAATCACATCGTCCAGTGTGATCGCACTTCCAAGGTTATTCAGAACCCCGTCGTTGAACATTCCGTTGTAAACGGTGACGTCGCCCGGCTTCGCGATTGTATACGTTGGATTATCCTCATCAAAATAATCTTTTGAATCGCCCCATCTTCGTCCCCAGGGCATATCGGCATATCCGCCGTTCACAACGTAATTTGTACTGTTCACAACCTGCGTTCCCGCGCTGGGACACCAAAGGAAAGGAAGCGAAATGTCTTTGGGCATACGGATTCCTTCTTCCGGGGTGGTGTCCCTCATGGAGATCATATTATTGTAGATCTGCATCCCGTCCAGATAAGGCATGGTCATCGCGATCCAGCCTCCGTAGGAATATCCCAGTCTGCTTACCGTTTGGTGAGCCGTGGAGTTCGTTCCTTCAATACGGAATTTATTTCGCCAACGGGGAAATTTGTCCCTTGCACTGTTGTAATTATTCAACGCAAGGGCAAGGTTCTTCTGATTGTTGATGCAGGTTGTGCGGCGGGCGGCCTCTCGGGCACTTTGAACGGCGGGCATTAACAAACCGGCAAGCATGCCAATAATCGATACTACAACGAGCAGCTCAATTAAGGTAAAAGCTTTCCTCATGTTACTCATTCTAAATTCCTTTCCAATTACCAATTTCCACATCAGAAATTGAGACGTATACACTGTCTCTTTTTTTGAATCCTTTTAACAAATTTCAGACAGCATAAAAAATTTATAGCCTCATGTCTCCACGGTTCTTTAATCCATCAATAAAACTATGGATAAAAGTATCCCTTTTGTTCTCCTTTTGAGGATCAAAACGGATATATGTATAAATCATTCACAAGTTTATTATATACAAAATTCAAATATATGGGAAGTTCTTTTAGAAAAATTTTTCATTTTTTTTAAATAATATCGAATATTCAGAAAAAATAGGTATTTTTCAGTGTTTACAAAAGAAAATTCCCGTTTTTTTATTGCATGAATAAAAAAACGGGACAGAAGTTTAAGAAAACCGGTTTTCAGGTGTCCTCTTCTCAAAGCGGAACACGCTGACCATCAGATAATCCCGTGATTACAGTACATCCAGGTCACTCAGGCTGAAGAGGCGTCCCCGAATCGCGGAACATTCGCATTTTTTGTCGTTCGGGGTCATCGCCTGAATGTAAACCAGAACATCCAGAGATTCATTCACCATGCGAACAGATCCGTCGACCATTGCGACTACAACCCCGCCGGGATGGGCGGAAGAAGGACGCGTTGTCAACCACGCGCGATTTCCTTCAATATCGCTTCCGCAACGGTTGATCGGCATCGGCTGATCACGGTTTTTATTGTATCCGGTAGGGGTATATGCGACACCGCTTCCCCGGCAATCATAAGAACCGTACGATGCAAGATTTTCACATGTATAAGCGGAATTAAAAACAAATTTTCTTGACAGCTTGAGATTCGAATCACTCAAACATGTTTGTCCGCCTCCGGATAAAAGCATCGGCCAAGTAAAACCCACCTCATATTCCTGAAGCGCCCACATGGAGCAGTACTGAAGGTTTTCAGAAAGCAGCATGGTATTTGTCGCTCCGTCGATTACATCGTCGAGTGTAATTGCCCTTCCGACACTGTTCAGTATTCCGTCGTTGAACATCCCATTATAAACGGTCATGTCGCCCGGCCAATCAATTTTATAGCCCGTATTATCCTCGTCAAAAAGCTTCGGCTTGTTGCCGTATCGTTCTTTAAAGGGCATATCGGCATACCCGGCATTAACAACGTAGTTCGTACTGTTCACGACTGCGGTTCCCGCACTTGGACACCAGAGGAAGGGGAGGGTAAGATCCTTGGGCATACGAACCCCTTCATCCACAGAACTGTCGTTCATGGAGATCATATTATTGTAGATCTGCATTCCATCCATGAACGGCATGGTCATCGCGATCCATCCACCATAGGAAAAAGCCTGATTCCGTACAGAAGAGTGGATCTTGGTATTTGATCCCTGGACTCCTTCAATACGAAACTTGTTTCGGTACCTTGGGAACTTATTACGCGCACTGTTGTAGTTGATCAAAGCGAGGGCAAGATTTTTCTGATTGTTGATGCAGGTTGTACGGCGGGCGGCCTCTCGGGCACTTTGAACGGCGGGCATTAACAAACCGGCAAGCATGCCAATAATCGACGTTACTACAAGCAACTCGATCAAGGTGAAAGCTTTCCTCATGTTGTTCATTCTAAATTCCTTTCCATTTACCAAGTTCATTGCTGAAAATTGGAATCATGTACGCTATCTCTTTTCTTAAAATCCTTTTCATAAATTTCGGACAGCATAAAAAATTTATAAACATTTGTTTACACAGTTTGCGATCCATCGTAAAACTGTGAATATATCCTCATTTTGAGGATCAAAACGGATAAATGTATGAATCCTTCGTTTTTATTATATGCAACTCCCCTTTATGTGGGAGGTTCTTTATTAAAATTTTTTCATTTTTTTTAAAATATTATTCTATTTTGCGAAAAGATGGGTATTTTTAGAAACTTGCAAAAGAAAAAAATTCTTTTTTTACTATTGCAACAATTTAAAAAAAAGGATATAATTGTGCAGAACTTGATTTTCAGGGAGGTTAAATCACTATGCAAGGATTCTGTAAAGACTTTTTTTCGTCAAAAACGCTTTGCGGCGGGGCAATCGCGTTGTTCCTTCTTTGCGGAGTAAAGGGATACGGCCAAAGCAGCGGAAGTTCATCGCTTCCCCCGTTTCCATCACCTGCAAAGCTGGCAATGTCCTCGGATCTTCCGCCGCTTACCGTTCCCGCTGCGTCCAATGCTCCGAAGAGCACGTCCGGAGCCGTTTCTGTCCCGCAAAACACGGCACCAGCGGCGAATCCCTCCCCGTTGCCCGCAGCCTCTCCCATGCCGGCAGGATCATTTCCTTCCGCTTCCAACACCCTAGGTTCCGCAAATGGAACAGGCCGTACGCCTTTTCCGTCCGCGGTCAACGGGCGATCCGCGCCGCCGCCGAGCACGCCGGGTAAGGTCGGCGGATTCAAGGCGGCCAGCCCTCAGCCTTCACGAAATAATTCCTTTTCCGCTCCCAAAACCAATACTCCCGCGATTAAGAACAATGCAAATCCGAAAAGCACCGCAGTTCCCAAAGTAAAAACCGCGCCGATCCGAAAAGAAGCGGTAAAAGAGATTCCCGTCCCGGAAAATAATATTTTTACGCCGCTTGTCCGTGTTCCAAACACGTCTATATCGAGAATTGTCGGAATTCCTTGCCATTTAACCGATTTTATCGCGCAGCATACATCGACATTGAATCGGCATAATCGAATCGTCGATTGGTGGTCTCTTACGGAAAAGCTGGCGATTTACAATGTTTGGCTTATTCACGCGCAGGATGTTCAGCTTTGTATCGATCGCTATCCGAAGAACGCGGTCCCGCAGAGTATTCTTCCGCTTCTGGTTTCCATGCAGCAGGCAGCCAGTCAACATCTCAAAACGGCGGAAGTCGAATTTATCGAATCGCAATTTATCCTCTGCAATAAGTATCCGGAGCTTCGTTTGAATTTAATCTCCGCGATTCGAATTGCCGATGCGGAAAAACGCAAGAGCTTTTTCGCGAGCCGCCTTCCGATTCCGACCGATGTTCCAACCACCGCGGTTTACAATACGAAGGTCAATGAGATCTCCAAAATCCGGACGCTTACGACGAAAGCGAAAAATCTCAGCTTGACCATTCCGCTCCAATTTGATGCCGTTCAGGCCCGAATCGAGCAGTATAATCAGGCTTACGCCGGACTTCAAACGCTTTTTAAAAAGCAGGGAACCCCCGACGATCTCCTTTTTCAGGCACTTGATCGAGCGACACAGGCGCGGCTTGAAATGGTTCATTCCGTGATCGAATACAATCAGATGATTTCTTCTTACGTTGCGCAAACAGTCGCCGGATATGTAGAAGGATCCCGATTTTTGGCGACCCTGAATCAGCGATCTCAAACGGTTCCTGTTAATAAAAGCAGCGGACTTGACCGCGAAGAAAAGGTTCTTCCTGTCAATTATGAATCTCAACAGGAAGGCGTTGGGATTTCTGTCAACAAAGAGAGCGACCAACGGGAGCGGGTCTCCGGCAACCGCGCGGAAGCGCGTACTGGGAGCGGCGCCTCGCCGCCGAAAACCTTTGTTCAGCAGCCGAAAAAACTTCACGTCGTATCGACGGAAAGCACTCCCCAGGCAAGTTCGGCAGCGGAATTGGGTAATAAAACCTCTCCGCCGATCCCTGATTCCAAACCGGCAAACGGATCCCCGATCCCGCTCATTCTTCATACGGATCCTGTTTCCGCGCCGCCGCCGGTACTTCCGGATCAGAAGACGGAAAAAGCGAATCCGGAATCGCCCACGACGGGATGGAAGCCGTTTCCGCCGATCATTCGCGGTCAAATGCCTCTGATCGCTCCGGCGAACAATAAATCCGAAGCGCCGAAAGGATCTTCTGCGGACAATGGATTGGTGTCCATTCCCTCCGAAAAATTTTCCGCGATCAAGGGGATGGTGCAGGTTCTTTACGCGGTCAATCCCAAGCAGTCGGAGGCGGGCAATTCTCCCATCCTGGAGGTTCCGCTTTCCCTGAAAGACGCGATTGGCAATGGATATGATTCGAAGCGGCGCTTGAACATTGTCAATTCCTATTGGGAACTGCGGACGCTTCTTGCAGAATTGACGATAGAAAAGGGAATACTGGCTGCCTTGCAGACGACCGGATCGAGTCTTGAACAGCAGCTTCAGCAGCAGGGATCCAATCCGGATCCGAACTTTGCGGCACTGGTTGCCTGCTGGCGATCGTCCGTTGCGGAATCCACGGCGCGTCAAACCGATCTTCGGATCAAGATTCGGGATGCGCAAATCGCTTTAATGGAGATTGCAGGCCGATCCATGGAGAGCGGCTGGCCGATCCCTATCAATTTTCCGTATTGCGGTCCTTCCTATCGGCTGGAGATTGGAAACGCGCGCTCGGACAGCTTTGTTCTCCTCTCCCAACTTGTTCTTATTCCGGAAAAACTTCAGGCGATCCAGTCCATTTCGGCGGAGATGGGCCGTCCGGAAACCCTGTTCCGCCCGGAAATCGCCTCTCTTAATCAGGTCAGCGATTGCTGGATCTATCTGAAAATACTGGAAAACAAACGGGCAGCCGCTCTTTCTTTCGTGAAAATGGTCGATTCGCTCAACCGGTCCATTGCCCTTTACGTCTCCAATTATTCGGATTCCATTCCCAACGATGCTTTTGTAAAAAGTTTGATCGGTACTTATTGAGATCTTTTGCGTTTAATATTTTCCCCCGGTATTAAAATAATGATATAAAATGATATAATATTCTTAGATGTAAAAATATTTTTGTTTGGAACCACGGATGACACGGATAAACACGGATGAAATCCATATAAGATTCGGGGTTGAAATTTTTGATGAAAACGTGTTTTTACAAAAAAAGTATCCGTGAAATCCGCGGTTTCAATATCGGTTATTTACAATTTGAGTAATATTGAAAAACGCGTATTGGGAGATGTTTTTAATCCAACTCGCCGGGAAAGAAAGGTTCAATTCATGTGCGGAATTTGCGGACTCCTTTGGTTCGAAGAATCGGGCAGCATCAGACCGGCGAATTTCGACGCAATGGTGAATACCCTTGCTCATCGCGGTCCCGACGATCGGGGAACACGCTTCTTTCCCCTTGAAAATGGAACTTCTCCGGAAAAGAAAGGAATCGCGCTGGGACATCGCCGACTCTCAATTATCGATCTTTCCGAACTTGGACGCCAGCCGCTTTGCAATGAAGACGAATCGATCTGGATCACTTTCAACGGAGAGATCTACAACTATTCCGAATTAAAAGGAGATCTGGAACGCAAAGGACATCAATTTCATACGGCAACCGATACGGAAGTGATTGTCCATCTTTATGAAGAATACGGCCTGAAATTCGTCGATTATCTCAACGGAATGTTCGCGGTCGGCCTTTGGGATTCCCGAAAAAAGCGCCTGATCCTTGCCCGGGACCGGATGGGGAAAAAACCGCTTTACTGGAGAGCGGAGAAGAATCGGATCCTTTTCGCGAGTGAACTGAAGGCTCTTCTTAAAGCGCCGAACGTTCCCAAAGCGCTGGATCCGATTGCTCTGGATCAATATTTGACCTATCAATATGTTCCGCATCCCCGATCGATCTATCAGGGAATTCAGAAACTTCCGCCGGGCCATCTTGCGGTTTGGTCTTTGGAAAAGGATGGGGAAATTCAGAAATTCTGCGATTTTTCTTCCCCGCTTCCTTCCGAATCAATGGATTTTCTTCCCATGCTGGGAGAATTTCACATCCGGCCGTTTTGGATCCCCGACTGCGAAGAAGATCGGGATCTTTCCTTTTCTGATTCCAAAGCGGAGCTGCGAAAAAGGATCGAACACGCCGTTCAGATCCGGATGCGAAGCGATGTTCCGCTGGGCGCTTTCCTCTCCGGCGGAATTGATTCCACGATCATTGTCGGCTTAATGCAGAAATTCAGTTCGCAAAAAGTAAAGACGTTTTCGATCGGATTTCCGCAAAAAGAATATGATGAGACCGCGTTTGCCCGGCGAACTGCGGAACGATTGGGAACCGATCACGAAGAATTTTTCGTCTCCCCGGATGCCCGTGCGATCTTTCCGGAACTGGTTCGGCAGTACGACGAACCGTTTGCGGACAGTTCGGCGATTCCGACCTGGTATCTCTCGGAATTAACGCGGAAAAAAGTGATCGTTGCTCTCAGCGGGGACGGGGGCGATGAGCTCTTTCTCGGATATGATCGATATAAAGCGGTCCGATTGGCCGGGATCTTTACCTATGGTCCCGCGTTTTTCCGGAAAATGATCGGTTTACCGCTGAGCCTCATTTCCCTTTTACCTGCTCCCGTTCATCAGCGATCCCTTCTGCGCCGGGCCAAAAGATTCTTTGAAGTCCTTCCGATGGAACCGACGGAACGCTATTTGCAATGGATCGCCTATTTCAACCGGCAGCGCAAGGAAAAACTTTATACTCCGGAATTTCGGCGGCGGATCGAGCAGGAAAAGAACATCTTCGGCGGAAAATACGACATGTGCGATTTTCTGGACGAGTATCGGGAATTAAGCGCGAATCGCGATTTTACGACCTCTATTTCGATCACCGATCTTTTAACCTATTTACCCGGCGCGCTGATGTGCAAGGTTGATATTGCGTCCATGCGCCATTCGCTTGAAGTACGGGCCCCTTTTCTCGATCGGGACGTTGTCTCTTTCGCCTTGAAAATGCCGATGAAGTACAAACTTCGGGGCTCGAAAGGGAAGTATATTCTTCGGGAAACCTTTCGCGAGTTCCTTCCTCCGGAACTGGAAAATCGGCCGAAAACCGGATTCGGCGTTCCACTGGATCACTGGTTCCGCGGTCCATTACGGGACCTTCTTCATGATCTTCTTCTCTCGAAAGAGATGGAGCGAACGGAAATTTTTGATCCGGAATATGTTCGCTCCCTTGTCCGGGAACATGAAGAGAAGAAATTCGATCATTCTGCCCGTCTTTGGGCTCTGCTCGTTTTCATGTTCTGGTATCAGGAAAATCTGTGAAAGGGAAGGGGATCAGATCATTCCTTTCTGATACCCATACTGTAAAAATATTTTTATTTGGAACCACGGATAAACACGGATGAAATCAATACGAGATTCGGCGTTGATATTTTTGATGAAAACATATTTTTACCCCAAAAAAACATCCGTGAAAATCCGTGAAATCCGTGGTTGCAAAATCGGGTATTTACAGTTCCTTTCCGTTAAAGGACGATTAGAGGAATTCCCATCCCTTTCGATACTCTTTCTTAAGAAGGGCATTGGCTTCCGGGATGTTGAGGATCTTCCTTGCTTTTCGGTCCCAGAGAATCTCTTTTTGTCCGATGCGATAGGAGATATTGCCGAGGAAAGCGGTTTCCGACAGCAATCCGCCGTATTTCAGAGGACAAAGAGGAATGGAAGGATCATTTTCGCGGATTCCCTGCAGCCATTCCGCATGATGGCCGGGCGAAGCGGGAATCGACGGGACAGGGCGAACATATTTCTCATACTTTCCTTTCGGATACAAAATGTTTTTGCCGTAATCGGTTAAGAGCATTCCCTCGGATCCTTCGAAAAGAACACCCTGAATCAACGGTTCCATTCCGTTTTCCTTGAGAATTTTTGGAGGTTCACCAACGGTCCAATGAATCGGGAACGGCTTTCCGGGATGAGTTCTTTTTATCAGATAATCGATTTCCATGAAAGCCGGAGCAATGGACGGGTCGGAGGATCCGGATCCGGTTGCGTGAATGGAAACCGGATCTTCGAGTCCGAGGACCCAATAGACGAGATCGGTCAAATGGCAGCACATATCCCCGAATCGTCCGTTTCCGAATGCCCACCATGATCTCCAGGCGCCGGGCAGATAGCAGGAATTGTAATCATGCCAAGGGGCAGGTCCCAACCATTGATCCCAATGGATATTCTTCGGACAAGGCATATTTTCCTTTGGAGGAACCGATCGCCGTGATCCGGCCGGAGTCCAGATCCAGGCCTTTTTGATCTCTCCAATTGCACCGGCCTGCAAGGCTTCCACGACCCGTCGGTAGTTGTTTTCCGCATGGATCTGAATTCCGGTTTGCGTTACCAAATGCTTTTCCTCCGCGATTTGAACCATTGCGCGAATTTCTTCGATCGAATGAGCGATTGGTTTTTCGCAATAGCAGTGGATTCCTCGGCGCATCGCGGAAATCGCGATCGGCGCATGCGTATGATCCGTTGTGCTTACCGTAATCCCGTCGATCTTGTCTCCCAATGCATCGAGCATTTCCCGATAATCGAAAAAACGCTTTGCGTTCGGAAAGCGTGCGCCAACTGCCTCAAGATAATGATCGTCGATATCGCACAGAGCAATAATATTTTCATTCTTAACCCCGGAAACGTTGGCGCCTCCCCGATTCTTAATTCCAACACAGGCGATATTCAGTTTTCCGGACGGAGTACGTTCCTTCGAAAATGCGGGAACAACAAACGCGCTCGACAGGGAGAGAATCGCCGACTGCCTTAAAAATGATCGCCGTGAAAAAAGAAATTTTTTCATCGTCGGTTCCTTTCACATGATTTCGTTGAGTTTTTCCTGAAAATGCTCCACGATCCGAACAAACGCGTTCTGATCGGAAACCGGTATATCATCCAGTAATTTTGTCCGCAAGATGGAGAGATTGCTCTTGATCAGATCAAGGGTCTTTTTTCCGAATGGGGTAAGGTGCAAACAAAGGCTTCTTCGATCACTTGGACAGGGATTTCGGGAAACGAGTTTCTTTTTAACGAGATTTTCCACCAGGACCGAGGTTGCCGGTTTGGTCATCTTCAACTCTTTTCCGAGATCCTTCTGATGAATTCCGCCTGATACCTTCTCTTCACCGTCTCCAATAATGAACAGGGAACGCTGCTGCCGGTATGTTAAAGCGGTAAGAAGATTGACGTTCTTTTTTCCAAGTGTTCTCACACCGGATTTTTGAAGAATTTCAATAATCTTGAAAAGAAGCATAAACGCGTCGTCTAAACGATCCATGTTTTTCATATAAACCTCCCCCTTGAACGAAAACGCAGCCCCTGCTAAAATTTTAAGTATAAAGTTGTAAGAAAAAATTGCAAGTGTTTTTTCAAAAAGATTTCAATTTCACCCCGATTTCGCATAAAAAAGCGGATCCGTAAAGGAAGGATCTACTCATCAATGAATCAGAACAAAAAGAAATTTCAGGTTGATCTCATTCTGTTCTTCGGCCTGCTCGCGTTGACCATCCATAAAATCACCGGTGATGCTCTTCATGAATGGATCGGAATTCTGTTCATCATCCCGTTGCTTTTGCACCTTTGCCTGAACTGGGCTGGAATTGTTTTGGGAATCCGGAAATTTTTCGGAAAGATCTCCCTCTTCTTCCGGCTGAATTTTATTTGGGACATCCTCCTTTATCTGGTGATGGCGATCACGATCTTGACAGGGATCCTGATCTCCCGCGATTTTCTCGTCCGAATCGGCTGTCCGATCGAAAATGATCCATTTATGAGCTTTGCCCATAAAAAACTTTCCCAACTCCTTATCATAATGATTGGGATTCATTTGGGAATGCACTTTCAATGGATCGTTCAGCGATTTTGCCCTTCCAAAATTAAAAAATCCGATCCCTCCACAGAAGAAAAGGAGTCAATAAAATGAAAGGAATCCTCCGCTTTATTATTCTTTTGATCGTTGGCGTATTATTCGCACTTACCATTTATCCTGTCGGGCGAACAGCCTGGTCGGATGGGATTCGGGATCAGGTTCGAAAGGCGCGCGCTGCCCGTCGGGCAAAAATGGAATCGCAATCTCAACTTCCGGTTTCTTCCCCGGATGGAAAAAAGGAGAGAAAACGGGATTCCGTCTCTTCCGTCGCCCAAAAAGAAGCCAATCCGGCGCAGAAGGGATCTCCCGCGGTTCAAAAGGGAGAATCGTCCGCGCAAAAAGGGGCCGTTCCCGCCAAGGGACCGACACCCAAACCGCCAAAATTTTCCGCCGCAGGACTCCTCCAGGGAGCTCATTCTCTTCTGGAAATTCTTGCCGCTTGCCTGATCACCGCGTTATTTGTGAAAATTTTCAGGCGTTTTTCCGCACCAAAAGAAGATCCTTCTCCATCCGAATCCTGATCAGAAAACCGGGGCTCATTCTTTTCGGATTGAGCCCTTTCTTTTTCAATCAATTCGATTTTTGGGTTGATCCGCGGCTTGGAACATCTTTGCGGTAATACGTGCGATTTCGCCCGCCGTCGGATAGATATTCGGATTTTTCGGATTCAAATGAAGACGGGTCGTCAATACAATCACAAAGAGATCCCGTTCCGGATCAACGAGAAACGAGGTTCCAGTATGTCCGCCGTGTCCGATTGCGGTTGGAAAAAATTCCGGCGGCAAATTCGGCTTGCCGGTTGCCTTGTCCCAGGAAAGTCCCCGATATCCCGCAGGAACCTTATACGGCGCAACCATCTTTTGAAATGTCTCTTCGCAAAATAATCGCTTTTGAATCCCCTTGGAATCTGTATAAATACCATGATTCAGGAGAACCTGGGCAAGAATCGCAAGATCAATTCCCGTAGAAAAGAGTCCCGCGTTTCCGGCTCCACCTCCCATCGCCGCATTTCTCCAGTCGTTGACATTTCCTTTGAGCCATTTTCCCTCTCTTTTTTCAGTGGGAGCTGTTCTCGCCCGAAGTTTTTCATTCGGCTGGAATCCCGTGTCCTTCATGCAAAGGAGATCATAAATATTCTTTTTCGCGAATACACAAAGCGGTTCCCCGGAGATCCGTTCGATCAGTTTGCCGAGAATTACATAGCTTAAACAGGAGTATTCATATTTTTTACCCGGCCGATTTTTCACTTCCGTATTGCAAATGCTCTTCCAGATTTCTTCTTCCGTTCCGGTTGTTTTATATTCATCCCTGATCCCGGAAACATGAAGGAGAAGATCGCGAACGGTAATTTTTTCCTTGCCGTTTCCGGTAAATTCCGGAAGATAATGCCCGACAGACT
>JAUNSU010000066.1 GCA_030539035.1 Planctomycetia bacterium | reverse complement strand
TTTATTCACTTTCTTTCATGATAACGCGAACGGATCCTTCTTTCGAGAGATCGAATTCGCCGATTTTTGTTTTATTGCCGTCGGAGGAAAGAAAGAGATACTTTCCGTAGAAGCCGCGAAAATCGATCTCTCCTTTTGCGCTGCTCTTAACTTGCAGCTGGGTGTTCCATTCCCGTCGGATCAGCTGATACAGGGCTTGATACGCCGGTTTTTCTCTCATCTCCCCGTCGAGCAGACCAGCCTGGACTTTGCCTTCGCTTTTCCACGCGGCGCCATCACACAGATTCCAGTAGACAATTCCCGCCATGTTCGGAATACTGAACCAAAGCCGATAAAGATGATCAAGAACCGTTGCCTGGATCGCTTCGCCTTCCGATAGCGTTTTTCCAAGTGTGCTTGGAACGGTGATTTCCGTAATGAACATCGGAACATTCAACTCGCAGTATTGACGGTAAATGCCGGGCAGCGATTCCATGGAAAGATAATGTCCGTTCAAATGCCCTTGAAAGGAGGCCTTGGTAAATAAATGAAACTGAAATCCGATACTGTCGAATTCGGCCCCTTCCGATCGCATTTTTTTGAGCAGTTTTAAATAGAGATTGGGATTGTGCGCTTCACTGGTCGCCTCGTTGATTTCCAAAAGAACATCCTTGGGAAACAGCTTTTGCGCCTCTTGAAATGCCCAGCTTACATAATCCAGATTCTTTTCATAAAGCGAAAAGGAAGGCGATTTGTGCAGATAGGCTTCATTGACGACATCATAGATCCCCACTCGATTTTGATAATGATCGGCAACGGCTTTCATCCATTTGCGATATTCTTTTTTCGCCTCTTCCCGATCGGCGGGCATCCATTTCGGATGCCAGCTTCCGGCGATCAGCGGCTGCCCTTTCATTTCGATTCCATGCTTTTGACAGAAGGCAAGGACCCGATCCGGCTGAGGCCGGCGCCAGATATCTTGATCCTTTTCGCCGAATAAAAACTGATCCGGGGAAGGATGGTAAACCGAACAGCAAAAAGTTGTCGTCGCGAGATTAAAGAGTCGAAGGAATTCTTCCTCATAAAGTTGATTCTTCCTTTTTTTCTGGCCGAGGACAAGGATATTGCATCCGAATTTGAAAGAATGGGACTGCTGCCGGACATCAATCGCGGCGTTGGAAAAAGGCTTTCCTTTTTCATCGACCAGAACGAGATGAAAATTGCCTTTCCTGTATTTTTCGATATTTTTATCGATCTTCGGACGCATTTCGGCGAACTTTTTCTGATATTCCTTCGGTATTTGCGCGGCAGCGGGATTGGGCGCAAGAACTGTTCCCGTAAAGAACAGAATCATTCCGAAGAAAAGAGTGATTTTGATTTTGTTCCTGCTTGATCCGGTGAGAAATCCGTAAAATCGCATCAGGAGCAAACCGTATTTTTGAAAACAAGAGGTCAAAAATTTCATTTGAGAACTGAACTTTCTGTAAAATAAAAGGGAATCCGGAAATATCGATCTGAAAAATCTTGATTGTTCAGATGCACAGAACACTGATCTCTATTATACAAGGTTGAATTGACATTACAATCCGTTCATTAAAAATACCGTTCGTCGATGATTATTCCGAACGGCAGACGAATCCAATGAAATTATGAACAGACCGAACCAGCCGGAATAAATCAAGTATCCTTACGGAACACCGAATCATTGTTCATCTCATTGATCTATTATAAAATCTTCTTTCTTGACAATGGGACAATGATCTGCTAAAATGTTCTCTGCGGTTTTTTGCATTCGTCTGTTTTTTACCGCGAGCGGGAGTATTTTGGACCTTTAAAGCCGGAAAGGGATTCCCCGATGAAGAAGTATCGCTTGTTGAAGCAGGAATTCGTGTTCGAATTGATTCTTGCGGTCTTTGCGCTCCTTGGAGCCGGATCGCCGCTTTTTGCCTTGCCGGGAACGGAACCGGATGAGAACGGTGTTTGCCGTTTTGATTTTTCCATTCCCAACAGCTGGAAACTCGACAGCGGGGAAGCCGCGATTCTTCCCTCCGCGGACGGTGTTCAAGGAGCCGTTTTACAGGTCAAAGGCAACGGAAAGGGGGGAAATCGCTGGGTTCTCTCAGGTTTTCCGTATAAAAAGGTCTACGAGGCTTCTCCCCAGCATCTTTGCATGTTCCGCTTTAAAGTGCGCGCTGTCGATAAGATGGGCGGTTCCTGTATGGCCGGGCCTCTTTTTTCCTTTAAAGACTTTCCCATCTCCGAATCCTGGAAGACTTGCAGCATGATCTTTCCTTTATCGGAGAGGATCAATAAAGACGCGGTTCGACTGATCCTTTACGCGGGCCGATCGACGCTGCAGTTTGCGGAAGCCGAAATCTTGCCCGTATTTGCCTCTTTCGGTGATCAAAAATTGGCAAGCGGAGAAAAATATGATCCGCAAGCCGGTACCTGGCTGTTCCAGTCCCAATTTAATGAAGAAGGGGGAAGCTGGTCGCCCGCACTTCAGGATTTCAAGGCATCCTTTAACACAAATCGCTGGAGCTTTGGCGAGGGAGCCTATTTAACCTATTGTTTTCAAGCGCCGGAAAACGAGCTGTTCAACGGAGGACAGATTACTGTTAATATCGGATATTATTCCTCTGGAGCCCTTTTGACGGAATATTCCTTCGACGGCAAGATCTGGAAAAAAGCCGGTGAGATCACGCAAAGCGCAAGTGCCCAATTTGATTTTCCGAAAGAGAAAACGAAAAAGATCTGGATTCGTTTTCTCGGCGGTCCGAAATGCGGATTGCAAATCAACAGCTTTCGGGTCAGCGCGGATCTTCTTTCCGATTCCGGTAAAATCGTGCGGTCGAAAGCGGATACGACAATTTGCGAAGGAGCCCCGCGAGCGGGCAGTATTGTCCGCGGTCGAACCGTTTTTTGGGAAGTCGTCAAGGGTGATTACCTTGTTCCGCTTGATCTTCTTGCCTCTCTGAAAATTTCGAACGCCAAGAGCGGTGAGCAGATCGGTGAACAAAAATTGCAGTGGAAGGATAAAAACGGCAAGGATCATTTCGCGGATCTTCGCTGCCGCTATTACAACAACGATTATTATCGGACCGATTACGGTGTTCGATTACAAGCGCCGGGCGAAAAAGAGATCGGCTTCTGGTGGACGGATTCGACGCACAAAATTTGCCCGGAGCGGAAGATCCCCTCAATGAAAATCGATCAGAAAGGATCGCAATCTCTCTATCTTGAAGCGGCCGCAAACGATCGGGAATCGGTTCAGCTGGTTCTTTATCCGAAGAATGCGTCGACAATCGGATCGGTTCAGATCGGTGATTTCGAATCCGCGTCGGGAAAGACGATTTCCGCGGAGAATGTCGAAGTACGCCGAGTCTATTATCATGATGTCCAGGCTCCTTCCGATCGGATCTCCGCGATTGGCCTCTTGCCGGACGCTCTTCCGCCGCTCACGGAAAACGTGAAAATCGCGGCGAAGACGAACTTTCCGATCTGGTTGACGGTCAATGTTCCCTCGAAAACCGCGGCGGGCGATTATACGGGATCGGTGTCGATCTCCATCCGATCTGATCAGGATCAAGAAGCGAAAGTTCGCACCTTTCCGATTAAACTTCACGTCTGGAATTTTGAACTTCCGGAACTCAATACGGTGGAAACGTCGTTCGGATTCAATCCGAGTCTTTGCTGGAAATACCATCATATTTCGAAGCAAGAGGATAAAGTCCGGCTTCTCGACAAGTATTTTCGTTTGCTTGGCCGGAATCGGATCAGTGTTTATGATCCGATGCCGTTCAGTCCGGTGGGAAGAAAGTATGTGGTCGACAAGGAACATCCGGAGAAATCATACGCTGTTCTTGATTTTACCGCTTTTGATCAGGGATTTGAAGCGGCGATGAAAAATTACCGCATGAATCGGGCGAGATTATCTTTGCCGGGGATGGGAGGAGGAACCTTCGTAAGCCGGATCGAACCGCAAATTGCGGGCCATAAACTCGGATCCCCGGAATTTGAAGCGCTTTTCGCAAGTGTTGCCCGGCAGACGGAACAGCATTTGATCGAGAAAGGATGGATCGATCAATTTTATCTTTACTGGTTCGACGAACCGGAAGAAAAAGATTTTCCGTTCGTCCGTGATGGAATGAAGCGTGTGAAAAAGTACGCCCCGCGGATTCGGACCATGTTGACCACCGAACCGCGTCAAGGATTTGCCGGAGACGCTGGACTTGGTAAAATCGATGTATGGGCAATGATCATTGATCGATATGATTCCCGGCGCGCGGAAGAGTGCAAGGCGCAAAATGAGATCCTCTGGACTTACATGACCAACGTTCCAACCCCTTATTGCACCCAATTCATGGAACATTCGGCGGCGGATCTCCGCGTTTGGCTTTGGCAAAGCTGGAAATTTAACTGTCCGGGCGTGTTGATCTGGACGATTAATTACTGGACATCCTCGACGGCGTTTCCGGACCCGGATCATCCGCAGAATCCGTATTTGGATCCCGGCGTTTATCAGACGGGATATGGATTGGCCAAGGGAGCCAAACATCTTTGGGGGAATGGGGATGCCCGAATGGTCTATCCGCCGTTGTCCTGTGCGGTTCCCGCGAAGGAGGCGAATTTTGATGATCCTGTTCCCTCGATTCGGCTGGAAATGATTCGGGAAGGAATCGAAGATTACGAAATGCTTGTTCTGCTCAAAAAGAAGCTCGCGGAAAGAAAGGATCTTTCCCCGGCGCGAAAGGCGGAACTGGAAAAACTATTAGAGGTTCCAACTGAGATTACATCTGATTGGACCCGCTTTACAACAGATCCGCAGCCGATTTACCGGCATCGCGCCAAAGTTGCCAAAGCGATTGAGGAACTCAATAAATAAAAAGGAATGAGAGCAAGATGAAATATCCCAAAAGCACGAGGTATGATACCCCGTATTTTCGATCGAAAATGATGGGCCCCAATCCGGTGAAAGTCGGTGAAGAATTGCTGATCGATCATCAGATCCCGGAAGGGGCAACGGTAATGGATCTTGGCAGCGGCCAAGGTCTTACCTCTCTTTTTCTCGAACAGGCATACGGTTTTCAGGTCTACGCGGTTGATCTTTGGAGTGATCCGGCAGAAAATCAGATTTTCTTCGATCAGATGGGCGTTCCCAGAGACCGGATTATTCCGATCAAATCGGACGCGGTCGGTCTTCCATTCGAGAAGGATTTTTTCGACGCGGTGATCAGTATCGATTCCTATAATTACTTTGGCCGGGATCCCGATTATCTGGATCGATCCTTACTTCCCTGTGTTAAGCCGGGCGGATTATTGTATATCGCGATCCCGGGAATGAAAAAGGACTGCCATTCCAATCTGCCCGCCGAACTTCTTCTTTCGTGGACGCCGGATCAGCTCGCTTATATGCACGATGTTGAATACTGGCGGAAAATGATCGAACAGAGCTCGGCCAAGATCCTTTCGATCAGCGAAATGGTAAGCAATGAAGAGGTTTGGAACGATTGGCTTGCCTGTAATAATGAATACGCGATCGGAGATCGACGCGCAATGGAAGCAGGAGGGGGACGGTATCTGAGTTTCATCCGGATCGTTTTACAGAAAGCAGAGTGAATTTTAGGAATAGAATACCTATTTTTACAAAAGTAGAAAAGTAAACTGCCTAATCCCTATAAACGTTATTATTTAATGTAAAAATAGAGAATTTTGGTAAAAAAACGACAGGCGCGACTTGCTTTTCTATAATTTGAAACCATAATAAATACTGTGAGCTTTAAGATTTCTTTGTTTTTCAGTAAAGAAAAATTTTATGAAAAGGGTAAAAGAGGAAAGATTATGGTTAAGAAAATCTTATTTTGTACGATTACTTTGTTGGTGATGGCCTTTATGGCAATGTCAAGTGATTCCGCTTATGCACGAAATCCGAATATGGGCCAGCCCGGCGGATACGGAATGCCTGCGAGATACGGATATCCCGAATTCTCCCCGAACCGGACACGTATTGGTTTTGGGTTTAATGGAATTCCTTTTGACGGCAGCCATCGGGAAGCAACTCAGATGCGCAGGGAAGCTCGTATGCTCCGCGGACGTTGATCCGGCTTGCATGATAAGATGAAAAAAAGACGAACCGAACAGATTCGTCTTTTTTTATAGTTTTTAATCGAGATACTCATCGCTTTCGAGGAGCATTCCCTCCAGCAGGGTTGTTGTTTCCGCCAACCTTGTAAGGGAATCGATATATTTGGTCCAGGCATCGAAAACAGCAACTTGGCTGTTGAATATTTCGAGAATTTCGAGTTCGGACTTTTTATAAGCTTGGATACTCATTTCATAGGATTTATTCAGTTTTGGCAAAATGTCTTTTTTATAGATCAGGGATTCTTCTCTTGCAATTCGATATTCCTGATAGATCACTGCGAATTTTTGCTGAATTTCCAATTGAACCTGTTCGACTTCCTGAACTGCAGCGGCATATCCCGCTTGGGCGCTTCTAATATTTCCCTGATTTCGATCGAAGATTTGAATGGGAAGAGCGATTCCGGCGGCGGCAACGGTTGAGGTATTCTGGGTATCGTAAAAGACCCCGCCTCCAACGGTAATATTCGGCCGGGAATTTGCGCGTTCCAGAGCCAATTCGGTCTGCTTTTGACGGACGACCAGCTTTGCGAGCATCATTCGCGGATTGTTGGTCAAAATCGAATTCAAGAGCTCATCTTCCGGTTTTTCCGGCTGTTCGAGCAAGGATTCCAGAGAATCGGCGAGTTCACCAATCGGTCCGAAATCGGGGCCCAGGAAAGCTTTTAATTCCTTTTCCGCCGCGATCTCCCTGTTTCTTGCGACCAGAACGGCAAGATCCGCTTCGTGCTTTTGAACGGAAAAATGAAGTAAATTCATCTCGGAAATTTCATTGATTTTCCGGAATTTTGTTCCCATCTGCTCCGTCTCTTCCGCCAACTTTTTCAGCTCTTTTCGAATATGGAGCATTCGACGGGCCGATTGGACTTTCCAGGCAAGAGTCCGGACTTCATTATTGACCCTGTGGAAAAGAATTTCCCGTTCCAGCATTATGGATTGGGTCTCCAGGTTGGCAACTTCCGTTGCGTAAGCTCTTTTATTGCCGGTTTCAATTTCCTGAGCAATTTCGATCCCGTGTTTTCCGGATGTCCCGCCAACTCCAATATCGTCGGAAACATATCCGGCAACAGGATTCAACGGAAGTCCGGCCTGAATCATGAGCCCGCGAGCGGCTTCGACCCTTTGATCCAAAACGCGAATTCCCGGATTTCGTGAAAGGGCGTAAGACTGCAGATCCGCAATCCGGTTTTCTGATCCGATACTCCAGGAATTACAGAGGAACAGCGATAAAATAATAAAGATTTTAAATTTCATAGGGTTCTCCTGAAGAAATATCGGACAGGAGAATCTTCCGATTATAAGGAAAATACAGATTTTTCCGGAAATATTTTCGGAGCAGAGAGGAAAAATTTCCCCCTTCTTTTCTATTTTTAAGACAGGGGGAATCTTGTGAAAAGGAAAAAGGACCCCTGTTCGGAAAGGATCCTGAGAAAGAAAATCGGGAAATCGATATGGAATCTATTTCTTTAAATTATAGCAGTAAACGCTGTCCTGATCACGGACATACATTTTTCCATTGACGATAAAAGGATAGGTCCAGGCGTTTTTATCCGTTCGATCAGGCTGCTTAAAACGGCTGATCTCGGTGTATTTTTTTGGATTCGCCTGGATCAGAATCAATTCTCCTGTATTTTCTTTACGGAGGATCAATTTTCCATCGGCAAAAGAAACGGAGGCCTTTCCGCGCATTCTGCGTTCTTCCCATTGGACTTTGCCCGTCTTGAGGTCAATACAGAGAAAACTTCCCCGGTCTGTTGCGAAATAAAGATACCCGCCAAGGGGCATAATGCAAAAATGTTTATTATCGAATTTATTATTCGCGTAGAGCTGCTGCACGGAAAAATTTTTTCCGTTCTTTTCGACTTTCCATGCGACAGCGCCAACAGTATAAGCACTGCTCGCAAAGACAAATCCTTCGGATTGAACAGGATCGGAGCAAACAATCGATCTTCCGGGATAGTTCGCTTTCCAGAGAACGGATCCGTCTTCCGGATTGATACCCGCAATGGAAAATTCGGTTAAGATCAGATATTGATAAACTCCGTCAATTACAGTTGGAACCGGAGTGCAATAGGGGGAGGAATCCGTGAGGTCTTTTGATCTCCAGATCGTTTTTCCGGTCGTTTTATCCAGAGCGAAAACCGTTCCCTGCGATCCGCCCGGCATGATGATCAGCTTATTGCCGTCGAGGATCGGAGAACTTGCGTATCCCCAATGGATTCCGTTGTATTTTTCGTTGGCCGGCATTTTGCCGCCGAAATCGTCGTAAAGGTTTTTGGTCCAGAGGATCTTTCCGGAATCGATATCCGTGCAGATCAGAAAACCGGTCTGATTGAGTCCGTAAACGAATTTTCCATCTGTTGCCGGAGTCGATTTTGTTCCGACATGCCCTCCGATTGGTCCGCCGGGGCCGATCCGGGTTTTCCAGATTGTTTTTCCGTTGTTCCGATCAAGAGCGAGGAGAAAACTTTCGTTTTCGAAATCACCTTCGGTAAACATTCTATCTTTCCAGAAAGAAAAATTGGAATAGCCTGCACCGAGTCCCTCCGCTTTCCACAGAAGCGGGGGGCCGTTTTCCGGCCATTGATCAAGAAGATTCTTCGAAAGGGATTTTCCTTCGTGTGTTGGTCCCTTCCACTGATTCCATTCCTCGGACTCCTGGGCGGGAAGAAGGCCGGAAAAAAGAAAAACGATTAAAATTATCAAAGTTTTCATGATGCAGATTCCCTTCAGGCTAAGTTTATATGCTCTTCGGCAGTAAAAACAGCAACGGCAACAGAATCAAAATCTGTTAAAATGAATTGACAAATTTTGGTTTTCAATTTGTTTTCAAAGTATTTTACCGGTTTTTCAGCATATAGATTTTATTTCCGCTTGCATTGAACCAGATTCGGGTCATAAAATTACTGATCAGCTTCAGACCTCTTCCGTGCGCGATCAGCATATTTTCATCCAGACAGGGATCCGGAACTTTTTCAGGAGTGAATCCTTCCCCTTCATCTTGCATGGAACAGAAAAAGAATTCGTTGGAAAGAGCACACTCAACAAAGACGCGCTTCCCTTCCTCACCTTTGTTCCCGTGTTCATTGGCGTTGACGGACGCTTCGGTCAACGCAAGGACGATCGCATAGATATCTCTGTCCGACCAGCCGCTTTCTTTAAGGGCGTCTGTAATGGTCGAAGTAAATTCCACTGCGTTGATCAGCTGGGTTGGAAATACTTTTTCGTATTTCCAGATCTCTCCGGCGAAAGGAAGAACAAAATCGGTTTGATTTTTTGGCTTGTTGAAAAGGAGCAGATCCGTATCGAAATGCCCGTCGCTGGGGAAGGCAAGGAACATATCCTGATTCGCGCCGCAAACCGGGCAAATGATCCGGCTCCACTCATGAATATATCCGCAAAGAGCACAGGAATAGAACTGATGGGATTCGTTCCTCCAAAAGTCTTCGGATTCATACGCTTCTTTACAGCATTCGTAATGGGACTGATCGGCCTTCATCGCCGCGGACATGGTAAGAATGGCCGCGGTGCAATTTTCTTCCTGGGCGGCTTCAAGAAAGCTCTCATAATCTTCATTTGCGCTTTCCTCTTCCCGGATCATCTCTTCGAGTATCTCTTTGGGGGTATTGGATTTGCATTCCACGATCTCTGTTTCCAGCTTTACTCCAACAAAAAGAGCAACTCGGGAATGCCGCGCCGCATGAATAATTTCCGAATGGGAACAGGCAAAAAACAGGTTGGCCAGCGATTCGTATCCTTCCTGAAGGAGTTTTTGCGCATAGATCCCGTATTTACCGCTTGACACGGATTCCCGGCGGTAATTCTCTTTCAAATTCTGGATCGTTTTCGGATAAAGGGAAATAGGGGAAGAAGACTGATTCATTTACGATTGCCTCAAATTATTAATTGTAATCTTAACATATAAAACGGATTTCGGACCATTGACGCCTTTCTGTTCAAGTCCCTGTATATTATATGGGAAAGAATTGTCCATTTCAATGGAACACTTGAAATTTTTTGTAAAATTTGTTCTTTTCCTGTAAAATTTGCTTTTTCAATAAAGCCTATTTTGGGTGATTTTATCAATTCTTTTTAAATAGCCTAAATTTGCGTTTTATTCAAGTTGTGATTCTTTCGATCGATATCCTTAATGAAAGATTTGGAAATTTCTTTCCGCAAATCTTGTAAACCGTTTGCTCTATTGATATAATGATCGGATCGCGCCCTCCTGCGGAAAACCAAATTTCCGCAAACAATATCAATCCATGTATTTAAGGTAATGGAAACCGAAGAAAGGATGATTTCATGTTAAAAAAAATGCGATTTTTTCTCCCTCTCTTTTTTCTTTTATTCGCAGGGACCCTTTGGGGGGCGGGAAAAAGAGATACTCTCGAAGGGCTTGTTTATGAAGTCGAAGAATGGTCGGAGCCGAAAGACGCCTGGAACGCCGATAAAGGAACTTCCGATAAATGGAATCTCTGGAGTAAGGAAGAAAATGTAATCAATAAACGCTCCAACGGGAAATCCCTGATTACCCCGGTCGTCAAAAAGGATCGGGACACTCCGGAAGAAGGCGCGCCTGTCCTTCATACAAAGATCACCGATATCCCGAACGGACGGTATCACGTTTATATGAACGGAACAAATCGCCGAATGGCTATGTCGTTCGATGCCGGGAAGACTTGGCAAGAAACTGCTTATAATAGGGAAGGGGATCTCGGTATCTTCGATATCAAGGATGGAAAATTCGAAATCTGGGTCGATGATCGATATGCAACTCCCGATCGAATCGGATCCTCCTATTACGATTATATCCGTTTTGTTCCAACGGAAGATCAGATCACTTTGTATCAGCCGGCCGTTTTTACTCTTCCTTCCGGCGATACGCAGATCTCCTGGATCACCTCAACGATTACCGGACCCGGCAAAGTGGTCGTTTCCTCGCGCTATGCAAGTTCTGATAAGGAAAATGTCTTTACGGAGGCGGAATCCGGATTGCGAAATCATCGAGTTGTTCTTACCGGATTGAAAAATGGAAAGAAGTACTCCGCGAGTATTGAAATTCCTATCAACGCAAAAGGAGAGAAAACCGCGATTTCGATCGCTTTCATTGCGGGAGAACGTCCGAAATGGAATTCGACAAAAAAGGATAAAATCGTTCTTAAAGTGAATGAACCGACAAAATACGGACGCGTCAACTGGCCGATTACATCGGGGATTCCTTTCGCGCAAGGAACACTTGCTTCCGCCGCGGACGTTTGTCTTCGGGATCCTGCGGGCAAGGCCGTCCCATTGCAGGCCGAATCTTATGTTTGCTGGCCCGACGGGAGCATCAAATGGCTTCTCTGCGATTTTCTCGCGAATACGGAGCCTGGCAAAGCGGTTGAGTATACATTGGAAACCGGAAAGGGAATCGGTGAAAAGTATTCTCAAAAAGATTCCGAAGAACTGAAAAATCGCGCCCGGGATATTGCGGTTCGATCAGCTTCCGTAATCGAACTGGAGGATGGGACCCGTTTGGAAAGTCAACCGGGTTCGGAAATGGTCGAATCTCAGGGACCTGTTCAGGTTTCCCTCAAGCTGGAAGGGGATTATCAAAATCCCAACGGCGATCCCTCTTTTCATTGGCGGGCTCATGTGAGCGCGTTTAAATCGGGATTTGTTCGTCTTCGCTGGACATTGGGGAATCACGATCTGAAGAATCCTTATCTGCGGGTTCGATCCGCCGATCTGGGATGGAAGCAGAAGGATCAAGCTGTCGGATTTGGCGCTTCTCCCGCCTCCTCCGCCTCTCTTTCCGATGGAACCTCCGCGAAGAAGGATCTTTTAGTCCTTCAGGATCTTGTCGATCGGTTGACCATGAAAGCGGACGGGAAGAGTATTACTCCCAAAGAAAAGGCGTTTGACGGCCTGATCGCCGCCGGGAATCAGATCCTTTGGGTTCGCGATTTCTGGAAAACCTGGCCGAAAGGGATCCGTTTTGAAAAGGGATCCTGTCGGGTCCTGCTCTTGCCCGAACTTGCCAAAAAAGATTATTTACCGAAAAATGGGGATACGATTCAGGAAGCCTTTATGCACTTTTACTGGTATAAGGACGGATCTTATCAGTTTAAACAGGGGATGGAGATCCAAACGGAGATCTGGTTTGCGGATCTTCCCGATCAGGGAAAAGAGAAATCGGTTTACGCTGAATGGTTTGCGCATCCTCTCTTCGCGGCCGCTTCTCCCGATTATTATTGCAATACAAAAGCCTTTGGGGAAGTGAATCCTCAAAAAGCGGGATCTTTTGACGACTATGAAAAAGCGTTTGAAAAATCCTTCGTTCAATTGGAAGAAGGGCGCAAAAAACGGAGTGAATACGGCTGGATGAATTTTGGCGACTGGTTCGGCGAACGGTCTTGGAATTGGGGGAACAATGAATACGATCTTCCTTACGCCTGTCTGCTCCAATTTGTTCGAACGGGAAATGCCGATTATCTGTTCCGCGGGTTTGAAATGGCCCGGCATTATACAACGATTGATTTCATCGCGGCCGCCGCTCCGAACAAACGGGAATTGATGTACGCGCACAGTACAGGACATGTCGGCGGATTTATCGATAAAGAGGATCCCCGTTTGCCTGCTTTGGGAAAAGTCGTCGCGAACTTGAAAGGTTCAACCGATGGTTCCGGCGGACACGCATTCTTAACAGGGGCATTCTATATGGGATGTCTTTCCGGAGAAAAACGGCTTTTTGATGTCGCCGCGGAAGATTGCTGGAATCAGGCCGAACGATATACGCCCGCCTTTAAAATTCATATTGAACGAGCCGTTGGATGGCCGATCATCAATGCGGTCAACGCATGGAAATTCACCGGAAATCCTTACTATTTGAATGCGGCCCGCATCTTCTTTGAAGCGGTGAAAAACACGCAAAATCCGGAGACCGGCTGCTTCGATCTCAAGCAGGATCAATCCGAATGCGATTGCCCGGATAAAAAAGAACATCGCGGCGGAAAAGCGTTTGCAACCGGGGTTCTCCTTCATGGATTGGCCCGGCTTTACGAAGCGGATCATGATCCCGACGTGAAGACATCAATCGTCCGATGCTCCGATTGGCTGCTGGATTACGCCTGGAATGAAGAAAAAGGAGGATTCCGATATAAAACCGGATGTCCGAAATATGAAAATATGGGGCGCTATTCGATCCTGGTGATTGAAGGGATCCTTTATGCAGGCGAGATCACCGACAATCCCCGATATCTGAAGTTTATCGAAAGAACGCTTGGTCCTCATCTGAAGAAAACTTCCGGGTCCGGATCGGGAAGCGGAAAGAGCTTTACTCAAATGTTCCGGCAAACGCCTCATGCGCTGTTCTATTTGCAAAAGCACGGAATAAACAATTTGTAAAGTACTCATACAGGAAAAATATTTTTGTTTGGAACCACGGATAAACACGGATGAAATCAATATAAGATTTGATATTTTGATGAAAACGTGTTTTTACCAAAAAAAGTATCCGTGAAAATCCGTGAAATCCGTGGTTTCAAAATTGGTTATTTACAGTTTGAGGAAAGCATTTGCAGAAAGATTACTGAAAAAGGCCGTTCATGGAAGAGTCTTTTATGGAACGGTCCTTTTTCTTCAGGATAATGTTCGCTTTAAAGGAAATGAAATGCAGGAACCTTGCACAAACATCGAAATGAAATCCGATCCGAAGAACAGAATTTGGCAAATCCTTGAAGGGATCTGTTTATACGCGAGTATCGGAACGATTTTGTTTTTACTTTTGATTCAAATTCCTTTATCTTGTTCGGGAATCGAGTTTTCCGATTCCGTCGGCGCCCTTATGGTGATTTTATTATCGGCGGCCGTTGGTTTTTTGACAAATTTCATCGCGATTGAAATGCTTTTTAAACCGTATGAAAAAAATCGATGGCATTATCTTTCCCTTTTTACATTGGGATTTTGGCAGCAGGGATTAGTTCCTTCAAAGAAGGGGGAGATCGCCGTGGAGCTGGGAAAGCAGGTGGAAACCCGTCTCTTGAATCCGGAAAAAATTGCCGAGGACTTTTGTTCTCTTGCTTCCAATGTTCTCGATGATCCCAATTTTCTGGACCGGATCGAAAAAGGAATACAGACGGCTGTCCTGGAGAATGAGGATCAGATCACGGAATTTCTCTATCCGCAAATTGAGTCCTCTTTAATCTCTTTTATTGATGAATTTTTAACAAGTGAAAACGTGGAAATTTTCCTTAAAGAGAAAGTGGATCCTTATTTGCGCAGGGAAGATGTCCGGAAATCCATTGCCCAGATCATTACGCAATTTTGCCGGGATCGATCGGAAGAGATCATCCTGTTTATTAAAGATCAGGTTTACCGGTTTGTTTACGATTATCTCTCCAGAAATCCCTTGACCGTTGTCTTTGCGGCCAAGATCAGTGATGGACTGATCAATGCCGTTCAGTGGGATCAACTCGAATGGCGTATTTACGACAAACTGAACGATGAGAAAACCCAGAACTTTATCCGCGGTGAGATTCTGAACTTTCTGAATAATCTTCGCGATCAGTTTGGAACAGAGGAAATGCGTGAAAAAATCGGAAAATGCGTCGATTTCATCAAGATCGAATTGAAGGGAAAACTGAAAGAGTATCTGCACTCCTTTCTTCCCAAAGTGGTCCATAAAACTATTGCATCGGAAATATTGTGGAATTGGCTCAAAGAGACCTTTCTTCCGGGCGCAAAACCGAAGATCGAATCCTGGGTTCGGGAAAATGGAAAAGATCTTATCATCGAAAAGCTGAATATTGCCCAACGGGTTCAGGAGGCGGTGGATCGGCAGGATCTCAGAGAATTTCATGGAATGATCAATTCTGTTGCAAAAGAACATCTCGGCGCGATTCAGGTTCTCGGATATCTGCTCGGAGGGATCATCGGAATCCTTCAGCTTTTTGCCGGGCATTAAGCGATGATGATCCGGCGAGATCCGTTTGCAAGGAAGATAAATCGATATTTAAAAAAGGCTAAGCTGTAAAGATGGATATCTTTTGCGGATTTTGAGATTTAGTGCTGATAAAATAGAAAAGATGTGAGTGCTCTCTCTCATTTTATCTGCGTGATTTTCTTTCGCAAGCCTGTTTTTTTTCAGATAATATTGTATAATCTTTACTATGGGTCCGGTTTTTTTACCGGAATTCGTATGGGGGGGGTTGGTTGTCTGTTTAAGGAGAGAATCTTGAAAAGAGGAATGGATCATTTGATTCTGCTGATAGTGCTTTTGCTCTTGTCGGGAGGTGCTGTTCTTGCGGGAGAAGAAGCTCCAATCGGACAATCAGAGACGAGGAACGAATCTGGAATCAAGCTTCCTTCTGTTCTGCATAATAAGAAAGATGTCCCTTCCAATCGTATCCCCAAGTCGGTTGCTGTTCCCGCCGAGTTAAAGCAAACTTTGGAGCAAGATAAAAAAACGTCCGGATCCGATCCTTCAAAAACTTCCGCGGCGGCGAAGAAAAGCAAGTCTGCGGAAACCGCGAATCATTCCGATCTTGCCGACGATCAGGCTTCTGTGGACAATAAAAAGGAAGCCGCTCAAAAATTGCGCGAAATCAATGCTCATCGGCAAATGGATACTCCCAAAAATACGATCCGTTTCTTTATCGATGCAACCGATGAACTGCGCTATTCCGATGCCGTTTTTGCAATGGATTTCCGAAAGTTCCCGGATATGAACGAAATGAACCGGCAAATCTATGCTTATAAGTTGGCGGGAATTCTTTCCCGGCTCGATAATTTCAATTTGGCCGATATCCCTGATGAAGATTATGATGATCCCGAATGCTATCTTTGGCCGGATCCCTCTTATAATGCGATTGTTTTGAAGAAACATGAAGATGGAATTTGGGTCTTCAGTTCGGCAACCGTTGCCGAGATTCCTCAGTTTTTTACGAAAATCGAGCATAAAATCCCCAACTTTACCCATCAAAAATGGATCAGGGAACTTCCCGAATTCTTCTTTTACAAATTTGCCGGACTTGTGATTTTTCAATGGGGCATTCTTCTCATTGCCTTCTTGGGCGGGATACTGGCCGCGCGAATCATTCCGAGGATCAGCTCTTCTTTGGTCCTGTATTTCATGCACTCGCACCAGAATGATGAATATACCCGGCTTTTACGCCGTGCGATTAAACCGCTTGCCTATTTCCTTATGGTTCTGATCTGGTATGGAGCTTTTTTGATCAGTGATATTACACCGGGATATCTGTTTGTTGCCGAACGGATCATGAATCCGCTTTGTGTTTTCATTATCATGATATCCCTTCTTCGGTTTGTTGATATCTTTCGCGCCTGGTTCCGGAATAAATTAAAGAAGTCCCCGAACAAGATCAAAAATATTCTTGCCGACTTTTTTTGCGGGATACTGAAGTTCGTTTTCATCGGGATCGGATGTATCGGAATCGCGCAGCTTTTCGGCTTTTCGGCGCTTGGTATTGTTTCCGGGATGGGGATCGGGGGTATTGCCGTTGCGTTGGCCGCCCAGCATACCATTTCGAACTTTTTCGGAAGCCTTACGATATTATTTGATCAGCCTTTTATGGTTGGAGATCGGGTCGTGATCAACAATATTGAAGGTTTGGTGGAAAATGTCGGCCTTCGGTCCACGCGGATTCGGACCCTTTACGATTCGGTTGTTCTGATCCCGAACAGCCAAATTGCTTCCAGTGTGGTTGATAATCTGGGGCGCCGGTCTTTTCGCCGTTTTACAACAACGATCGGACTTCAATATGATACTCCGGTCGGTTTATTTCAGGCGTTTTGTTCCGGCGTTCGCGAGATCCTTCACAAGAATTCCCACGTGAAAAAAGATAATTTTCGTGTTCATGTTTACGACTTTGCCGCTTCATCGATCGATATTAAACTCGTCTGTTTTTTATCGGCGAAAAATAATGAGGAAGAAGAGGCCGTGAGAGAGGATCTCCTTTTGGAGATCATCGCTCTTGCGCAGGAACTTGGCGTTTCTTTTGCCTTCCCGACTCAAGTCAATTATGTAATTCCCTCTCATGATTTATCCTATCCCCTGAAAGAGGAGGCCGGCGATACGGAATCCGCCCTTGATCTGGGAAAAGATAAAGCCCGAAAAATTTTGGAAAAATCGATCCCTGCTCCATGATTCGTGTTCTTTCCCGCCCGGTTTGATACAGGATTTGTTAAAATGTCCCAACATACCCGCATAAAAAACAGATTCCGATTTGTGTCTCTGTTTCTTTTATTTGCCCTGCTTCTTTCGGGGATTTATTATCTCCGAAGAGATCGGGGAGATCGGGATCTCAACATCATAAAATTGACCCCGCAGCGGGGAACCCTGCTTGATGAAGTCTATGGACGCGGACACGTTTCCAGCGCTGTCAATGTCGATATTACTTCTCCGTTGGACGGCGATTCAACGATCGTTCAGATCCTTCCCGAAGGTGTTCACGTGGAAAAGGATGAGCCGATTGCCCGTCTGGACACCGAAAAACTGGAAAACCGGATCAATATGTATCAATACTGGCTGGATGAAAACCCGGGTGAAGTCGAACAGCACAAAAATGATCTGGAAAAATACGAATTTGATCTGGAAGACTATTTGATGGGAACGGTTAAAACCAAATGCATGGAGATCGAAAACGACATTGTGAAAAAAAAGGAAGCTTTGCGGCAAAGCCTGATAAACGTGAAAATGTCGGATCAGCTTCTTGCCTTGGGATATACGACGAAAGCTCAGGTGGATATTGATCAGGTCGCCTGTCAAAAGAATGAAAATGATTTAAAAGAATCACTTCTTGAAAAGGAGATCTTTCTCAAGTACACTTCCGAGAAGGAGATCACGGATATTATTTCCAATATGGAAGCAACAAAGACGGCGATGGATGAATCGGCCGACTGGACCGGAACAATCGAGAAGTCTTTGAAGAAGCTTTTGGAACAGTATGATTCGGCGGTGATCAAGGCTCCGAATCCGGGTCGAATTGTGTACGCCAATCAGGTCCTTCGGCCCGGAAGAAATGAAAATGAGATGATTCGGGAAGGGGCAACGGTTAAAAAGGGACAGCTCCTGTTCCGAATTCCGGATCCTTCTTCCATGCAGATCCAGGCTCTTTTGACCGAAGAAAATGTTTTTCGAACCAAACCGGGAATGAAGGCATCTTTCGTCTTTGATGTTCAAAAAAATTACTCCTTCGACGGCGAAGTGATCAAGGTCAATCAGTATCCTGAACTTGATCGGCATTCTCCGGTGAAAAAATATATCGTTCAGATCAAAATTAACGATACGGCCCGTATTTTAAAGGCGGGAATCGATCTGAGAACCGGTTTTTCCGCCGATGTCCGTATTGTCGTGAATGAGGAAAAAGACCGTTTGATGATCCCGGTTCACGCGGTTGTTTCTTCCGGCGATAAGGATTTTTGCCTCTTCTTCAATCGCGGAAAGTGGGATTATCGGGAGATCCTCCTCGGAACGATCAGTGATCGAATGGCCGTCGTTCTTGAAGGACTCTCTGAAAAGGACGTGATTGTTGCCGGCGCGGTCAAATACAAAGAAAAAATATCGCTTCCCGCTCCCGGCGATCCTTCCCGTTTTAAAGAGAAAAAGGAGATTCTTAAAAAGGAACGTGCGGAAAAGGAACTCCTCGAAAAGGATCGCGCAAAAAATCATGAGAACCAGAAACCCGAGCCCGAAAAAGTCCATCCCGGCGCCCCGGTAAAGAATCCCAATGAGCCCAACGTTCAGAAAAACAACAAGGCGCAGGATGAGATCAAAATCATTAAGGAACAATATAAAAAATACGCTCCGCTGCGAAAGTATTTCCATTTAACGACGGTGGAATTCTGCCGGAAGCTCGACCGGAATTCGGATAATAAAATCGGAACGGATGAAATCAAAAAGGAAATGCCGGAATTGTTCCCTTTGATCAAGGATTGGGACCGCAATCAAAATGGAACATTGGAATACACCGATCTTGCCATCGGACTTTATAAAGCCCGTAATATCTGCAAAAAGGCCGATTCTTTGTCCCTTTCTCAAAATGAAAACCATGAAATCAAAGGAGGAGATAATGAATAAATTTTTTTCCTCTTCCATGGTGAACGGGAAGAAAACGCTTTGGATTCTTCTGATCCTGATGATCGCGGGAACGGTTCTGTTCTTCTTCTGGAAAGAACGCCGGACCGGGAAAATGCGTCTGATCGATCTCGACGCAATTACGATTCCTGTTCAGCGCGATTCCTTTGTTCCGATCGTTCGCGGAAGGGGAAATGTCGAGAGCAGTGTCAATACCGATATCACCTGTAAAGTAAGCGGATCTTCCACGATCGTCGATATTATTCCGGAAGGATCCTGGGTGGAAGAAGGCGATGTCCTTGCCCGTTTTGATTCCCGGATCGCCGATGAAAATCTCTTGAACGCGATCATTAATCAGCAGAGAGCGGAAAACACAGTGATCAAAGGACGGGCCCGCGTTCGCTGTGCATGGATCTCTCTGGAGGAATATGTCTGCGGTACTTTCGAAAATGAATGGTTAAAAGCCGATAATAATGTCTATAATTACAAACAGACCTTAAAACAGAATCGCGAAAGTTCGTTTTATACCCAGCGCCTTGTTCAGGCCGGATATTCCGGAACACCTCAGCTGGAAATCTATGAAGCCAATAAGGTGAACGCGTATAATAATCTGCAAAAGGCAATTCTGGATCGAATGGTCCTCCTTAAACATACAAGCGAAAAAGAGATCAGTAATTTAATCAGCATCTTGAGTACCCAAACCCTTCAGCAGCGTTTTTATGAAATGTGGTATAAAAACCGGACGCGCTGGCTCAAGTATTATCTTGAACAGGTCGATTTTTGCACCGTTCGGGCGCCTTGTGCGGGCCAGATCGTTTACGCAAATCAGATCATGCGCTCTTTTCGACGAGAAAATGAAATGATTCAGGTCGGATCCATCGTTGTGAACGGGCAACTGCTGTTCCGTATTCCCGAGCCGGGCAAAATTCAGATCCGGACCAACATCAATGAATCGGATATTTCTCGCGTCCAGCATGGAATGCAGGCAAAAATTTCCTTCGGAATGATCTCTCCGAAAATTTATGAAGGGGAAGTCGATCAGGTCAACCGATATCCGGAAACCATTTGGCGATCTTCCGTCAAAAATTATATCGTCAATATCAAGATCAAAGATCTTGATCAGATCACAAGAGACGGGCTTGACTTGCGAACCGGGATCTCTGCCGAAGTCGGGATCCTCCTGGGAGAAATGCGCGATGTCCTTTTAGTTCCGCTTGACTCACTCGTTTTCTCCGGAAAAAAATCCTATTGTCTCCGTATTAAAAACGATATCTGGGAATATCGGGAAGTCCGCACCGGGCCTTCCGATTCTCAAAAAATCGTGATCACCGAGGGACTGAACGAAGGGGATCGGATCGTTGCTCTTCCCGAATTGTTCCAAAATGAGTTTCCGGTTCCCGATCAGAATGAACCTTCCGTCTATCCTGATGATCCCGAAAATACTTTCGTGCTTTCGGATGTCAAGTTGGATCAAACGGTCAATGATCCCGAAAAAGTTCCGATCCTTCAGAACGAAAGCATGATCAAGATGACCGAAGAAACCAAAAAAATCTCCCCTGAAGATGAGAAACGGACTTTCGAAAATTTGAAGCCGATCCAAAAGTATTTCGAGTTTTCTTCCATGGAAATGTGTCAAAAACTTGATGGGGATCAGGACAGGATGATCACCGAAGAGGAGATGAAAGCGGCGGCGCCGGAATTTCTCGCTTTCAGGGAAGAATGGGATCTCAACAAGGATCATAAACTCGATAAAGTCGAGTTCGTACTCGGATTTCATCGGGCAAAGATCTTCTATCGAAATTATTCCCGATTGAAGTAATTGCCCGATCAGCAGGATCATTTATTTTCGTGTTGTATCGGCGTATCCAACGATCGTATTGATCAGATTTTGCGCTTCCTGGGGAACTCCGCTCCGATAGTAATTGGAGACGGCCGGATTATCGATTTCCACTGCGCTTCCATCAATGGAAACGCCAAGGAAGACACCCCGGCTTCGCGAATAGGAATAGATCTCCGAGGTAAGATTGATGTCTGTAGTGGCCGATGTTTCCCGGCCGACAGGACCTGCTGCGACATTGGCGTCTGCGCCGATCGTGAATTTTCCGCTGAGCATTGATTC
>JAUNSU010000065.1 GCA_030539035.1 Planctomycetia bacterium | reverse complement strand
GAAGATGCGGATTCCGAAGATGCCGGTGCTGAAGATGATCAGGAAGATATCGCTCCGGAACATGTGGATTCCGTTCGCGGAATTTTCGGAGAACTGCAATCTCTCTTCAGCGGCGGGAATTCGAGCAATGAAGATCAGACCGATCAGGCCAATCAGACGGACGAACAACAGGAAAACGGATCCGAACATGAAGGATCCCTGCTGGGAAATGTTCTCGGAAGCGTTCTGAAATCCTTTACGGAAAAGTGATATGCCCGCTAAAAAGAAAAACGTTCTCGATTATTCGACCGACAATACCCAAGTCGGTCTCCGGCTCATTATTGAAAACAGCAAAGACAATCATGTTTCTTTCTTTACAATGGATGAGAAGGGAAATAATACGGTCTTTGCATCGCTTTTCATGTCTGCGGCCGAAGTAAAAAATTCGGCATTAGTCGTTCGGGACAAACGGGCCGGACTCGATTTTTATCTTTCTTCCGGTGATAAACTTTTTATCGGATTTGTCCAGCAGCCCGACCTGGGACTGGATCCCGACGACGAAGACGATCCCGATAAAGTGCGCGCTTTGCCAAAGCCGAAATCAAAACCGATCAATCAGTTTCTGCTTCTCTCCATTATTCCAAACGCGGATTTGAAAGAGAAGCGCTCCATTGATCTCCCGGAATTGATCATCCATCGCGATGCGCTGGGAACGAAGGACCCTGTCTGTACAGGACCTCAAAAAGTCTGCGGAAAGGAAGATCCGGAAAAATCGTTCGCCTGGGGAATGATCCATAATCCCGCAGACGGACAAACGGCCGTTCTTTCCTGGATCACTTGCGGCGATGTACCCGGAACGCTTGATCTTAATGCTCAGGAAGGAGCCGATCCGGTCTGTCGGGCAAAGATCGAATTCCCCAAAAGGGAAAACGGAAAAGAATGCGCCGCAAAGACCTTTGCGATCGGATTTTTTCCCGACTCAAAAACAGCACTTTCCAACTGTAAAAAAACGATTATCAGTGAAAGCCGGATCAAAATCGAATCGCTCCATTAGTTCTTCCCGGCATTTTTATCACGGATTTTCCACGCGGTGATATGATTGATATCGGTAACAACCAGATAGGAATGTCCATCCCACTGGGCGACACAGGCGCCCGTAATTTCTTTCCCGTATTGAAAGCGGTCGAGCAGTTCGCCTTTGCGGTCGAAAAAGAGAATGGATCCGCCGGGAAGAAGAACGATCCATTCCTTGATCCCGTCGGAATTGATATCACCGGAAACGATTCGTTCCATTTGCCGCTCCGTAATCGTTTCCGGGATCGGATACTTCCAGAGGATCTTGGCATCTTTGGGAGAGATCCCCGCGAAAAAGATCTTGGGGGAATTGATCTGAGCGATAAAGGCTGCGATCTCCGTTCCTTCTTTCGGCGCCATTCGATCCGCATGGAACCAGAGTACGGAATAGTTGGAATCGATCTGCAATTTACCGGCCCGATCCCCTTTTTCGAGATCGTCGACGACAATATTCCCGATCAGTCCGTCGGGATGATTCATCGCGATCAGCCGCCGATTGCCGTCCGCGGTGAAATCGACTCCGATTCGATAAGGGGTCAAGATCTGCTCATCCTTCCAGAGTATCGATTTCTTGTCCTTTTGGGGATCGACATCGACCGCATAGAGTCCGTGAACCGGGATTGTATTGGACGTTGTATTGCCGGCAAGTCCGAGAAGAAGTTCCGGACGTCCGTTCCGGTCAATATCGGCGATTCGGATATCGGCGACCCTTTGTTCGTTCGGTTCCGCGATATTGATCGATCCGATATTCTTGAAATTACCGTCAAATGTGTGAACGACCCGTGATTCCAAAAGGGAAGACGCGGCAAAAAGCGGCTGTCCTTCCTCGGATACCGAAGCGCGGACAAAAGTAACCGGTTCCCCCAGCGCGGCGGGAGGAGAGAGCTTCTGAAGGACCTTTCCCCGGGAAGAAACGACGGCAACGGAATTTCCGTCGCTCGGTACCAGAAGAAGATCATCGTTCGAGATGTACTTCTCTTTCTGATCTTTCTTTTTGGAAAGCGGAAGCGGATTTCCCGGATGCTGAAGAGTATCAAGAATCCAGGAAGATTCCAGCTTGATCTTCTTCGGCATCGAAAGAGGAAGCGTTGGAACATCAGAAACAACCGTCTCCGGAACCGTTCGGTAAAGATCGTTCAGATCGGCAAGGGAAATCGCTTCCAGAAAACGCTGGCGATCGCTTTCATACTGCACAAACTCCTCCCGATAGACATCTTGCCCTTCAAGAATCTTTTTCAGCTGTCCGGCCAGCTTCATTATGGAAACCGGCGACTGATAGTATTTCTGGATGATTCCCTTGCTGTTGACGATCATGAGCGAGGGAAAGGCAAGCGTCGAAAAGAGGGAATTCTGAATATCGTCCATTTCCAGCCGATACAGAGGCAGCGGCAAATCAAGAAGTCCGTACTGGCTCCGAATCACGTCGTTTGTCTGTGTGCTGGTCGGATCGACGCAAACAGATATGAACTCGACCATTCGATTATCTTCAAACCGCTCCGCAAGCTGGTCCAGCTCGTTGAGAAATTTTTGACTGCGAATCGATAAACCGGAGGTATCGTCTTTCGGATAAGATCCTTTCTCCATATAATTCTTCGGAAGAAGGGCCGTTTGATTCCAAAAACAGATCACGCGGCATTTTCCATCCGTCTCGTTGGGAAAGATATCGGAGAATCCGGAAAAAAGCGCTTTAAATCGAACGGATGGGGCTTTCTTGCCAAGTAAAAAAAGATCGAACGGAATAAAATTCCGGACCGATTCCGTCTTTTCCGGAACCTTGGGAGAAAAAACCGCTTCTTCGGATTCCAGCTTGAGCGCATCGGGAGAGACGGTTCGATTCGGAATCTCAAGGGAAAGGCGAACGACCCGATGAATGTTTTCCGGAACAAAGATCTGCTCCAGCGGAAATTCAAATCGAACCAGACTTTTGTCCTTCCTGCTGATCCAAAGAGTTCGGATCCCGTCTTCGGCAATGATCTGAATCCGGTCGCAAGGCTCCGCGGAAGTTGTTCCCTTGACTTCATCAAAGATGCTGGCGTAAGCGGGCTCGATCAGTTTTACCGAACTCTCTTTCGGAATAAATGTCTTCAGCGGCTCTTTGGAGAGAAGGAGGACCAGCTGCGGAGGAGCCCAAAAGATATTCGAAGGAACCTTCATGTCCATCGCACTCGCAAGACGCGGATCGATATAAAGATCTTTAATCGAAGAGATCAGCATGGGCGCGGTCTGCTCCAGTGTCAATTTCGAATAGATCGGCTGATGAATCCGTCCGTGAAGTTTTTTGCCGTCGGAATAGATCTCACCGTCGTTGACGCTTACCCGAACCTGATTCGGTTTCTTAAAGACAACGGAACAGGGCGTTCGGCTCGCTCGGAGTTCTTTGCGCGGATTTTCTTTCGTTTCGTAGATCAGTTCGATATATCCGCTGTCGGAATAGGTCTTGCAGCGGGAATACGCCGTGATCATTTCCCGGAGGAGCTGTTCAGGTGAAAGCCCCGCCGTTGGATCCAGCTTATTGGCCGTTTTATTCTCGGGAACCTGTTCATATGCAAGATTTTCAGAATTGGACGGGGCATCGGAAGAATCCGTTTTCGCGGAAGGGGATGCATCTTCCGGAGCTTTATGCCGATGGCAGCCCGGTTCCATCAAAAGAAATGAGACAATAAAAATGGCAAGAAATAGAATGCAGAATGTTGTACGAAAAAGTATTATATTAACTGATTTCATCTCGCAACACCCCTTTATAAAACAAATGCTTCTTATCCATTCCACTATCCATTATAATCATAAAAAGAACGAAAAGAAGACTAATTTCTTAAAAAAAGACCTCGACCTGTTCCCGAATGAGTGTATAATACGTAAAAATGGAAATGTTTATAAAAATTTGTGTAAAAAAGAAGGGAGAAAACGATGCAGAGACGCGATTTTTTCAGAAATTCGGCTTTACTGGCGGCAACCGGCTTAACCGCTTCCATCGGTGAAGCAAACGGAAGTGAACCGATTCGAAAAGCAATTCACTCCGGAAAAGAGGGGGTAACCTGTCCTTCAAAATGGGGAGAAGATCCGGTCGAACATTTCACCTCGTATCATCCCGACTTTGCGGACAACAATATCTGGATCCGCAAAGACAATCAGGTGGTAACCGTTTACCGAACACAACCGTATCAGAAGTATCCTTATCTTTATCCTCTGATCGGACCTGTTTCCCGGGTATCGGTAACCAGTGAATCCGCTCAGCCTTGGCCGCATCATCGATCCGTTTTCCTCGGACTGGATAAAGTCAATGGAGGAAATTACTGGCAGGCAAGCCGGGCCGACGGACAGATCCTGAGCCAAGAGCCGAAAATTCTGCGCGCCGAAAAAACGGAAGTCGAATTCACCGATCGGTGTCTCTGGAAAAAACCGAACATGGATCCGATAATCGAAGATTCCCGAAAGTATGTTTTAACCTGGCGCAATGAGGATTATTATACCCTGGATCTTTTTTACACAATGACCCCGTTGGTCGATGTTGAAGTCAAGCATACCAATCATGGTTTTTATGGAGTCCGAGTAGAACAGGATCTTGCTCCGGAGGGGTCCGGAAAACTTTTGACCAGTAATGGGGGAACCTGTCAAGCGGATTCTCTTGGCAAACCGGCCGACTGGATCGCGTTTTACGGACAGCGTCATTTCAATCCCGCGATCACCGAAGGCGTTGCCGTCTTTTGTCCGCCGAAGATGCCGTTCCCGAATGTTCCGAAGGAGATGGAAAAATGTCCGTGGTTTGTCCGGGATTATGGGAACATCTCACCGATGCCGTTCCTTTTTGCGGATAAGGATTTTGTCTTTAAGTTCCCGAAAGGGGAAGCGATCAAGGCGAATTACCGGATCGTGGTCTTTGCGGGAACGCCGAAAGATGTCGATTTGACGGGCCTTTACAAAGAATTCTATAATTAATATATTTTTCGCATTTTACATAGAATATTTGTTTTATAATTTGATTAACTTGGGAATGTAAGCATGGATAAAATAGATAATATATTCACAGATTTTGGCGTTACTTTTGACGATGTTCTTTTGGAACCGCAGTACAGTACGGTGGTTCCGTCGGAAGTGGATGTTCGAACACAGCTCACGAAGAATATTGCGTTGAATATTCCGCTTCTCAGTTCACCGATGGATACGGTAACCGAGCGGAAGATGGCGATTGCCCTTGCCCAGGAGGGAGGATTGGGGATTATCCACAAGAATCTTCCGATCGACATTCAGGCCGAGGAGGTTGCCCAGGTAAAGCGGACGGCCAACGGGATCATCCGGAATCCGGCGACCGTTCATCCGGACGTCAGCGCGGAAGTGGCCCGGGATTTAATGGAAATGCAGAACGTTTCCGGGGTCCCTATCGTCGATAATGACGGCAAACTCGTTGGTATTATAACGAAGAGAGACCTGAGATTTCTGGATAATTGGGAACTGCCGGTTTCGGAAGTAATGACCTCTAAAAACCTGGTAACGGCTGTAGGGGTTGTAACGCTTAAAGAAGCTGAGAAAATTTTAATGGAAAAAAAGGTGGAGAAACTCCTCCTCGTGGACGATAATTATAGATTAACAGGGCTTATCACGATTCGTGATATAGATATGATGCGCCGATACCCCAATTCCTGTAAAGATGGGGAAGGCAGGCTAAGAGTGGGCGCCGCCGTAGGAATTCATGATTACGAAAGAATTGAGCGTTTAATTAACGTTGGAGTCGATCTGATCGTTGTCGACAGCGCGCATGGCCATTCGGCGAACATACTGGAAACGATTCGCACGATCAAAAAGCAGTGGACGGTCGATGTTGTTGCGGGTAATATCGCAACGGCGGAAGGCTGCAAAGCGCTTATTGATGCAGGGGCGGACGCGGTGAAGGTCGGAATCGGACCGGGATCGATCTGTACGACCCGAATTATTTCGGGTGTGGGCGTTCCCCAGATTACGGCAATTTATCGGGCGGCTCGGGCTGCGGCCGACGCGGGGATTCCGATCATCGCCGACGGCGGGATCCGTTTTTCCGGCGATATCGTGAAATCCATTGCCGCAGGGGCAAACGTGGTAATGATCGGAGGCCTGTTCGCCGGTTTGGACGAAAGTCCAGGGGAAATTATCCTTTATCAGGGACGTACGTTCAAAACCTATCGCGGAATGGGATCGTTGGGCGCAATGGTGCGAGGATCCAGCGACCGATACGGCCAAAAAGGGCGAAAACCAGGTAAGCTGGTCCCTGAAGGGGTCGAGGGACGTGTCCCTTATAAAGGCGCTTTAAGTCCTTATGTCTACCAGTTGGTGGGCGGACTCCGGGCCGGAATGGGATATTGCGGAGCCCAAACCATTGCGGAACTCAGCAAAAAGGCAAAATTCGTTCGAATTACGCCCGCCGCTGTTCGCGAAAACCATCCGCACGACATTGCGATTACACAGGAAGCCCCCAACTACAGTCGGGGAGAAGATATCGAATAAAATCGATCGGATCATTCCGCAGGATGCGGAAAGTCAAGGATGATAAACAAAAGGTAAGGAGACCTTAATTATGAAAAGCCGGTTTGCAATGATGTTGACAGAATCGGGATTACGGAGAATTTCTTCGGGAATTCTCTCTGTCGCCGTACTGGCATTGGGAACAACACCTTTATGGTCGCAGGAAGCGGTTCTTTCCGTCGGAAACGGGAACACCGCGATTTCTCTCTCCGCTTCGGATCAGGGAATGAATCTGTGGAAGAAACCGGCGATCCATTCCGAGCAGAAAACGACCGTAAAGATCCAGTCGGCGGAAACAGCTGCCGAACCGGTTCGTCTTGTGAAATTTGAAGGAACTGCGGACGCGGTCAAAGTGCCGTCGGCAACGGGCCCTGTCTTTCAGGCACCAGTCCCGAATCTTCCGCTTCCGAAGGGAACCGAACCTTTAGCGAAGCCGGCTCCGGCGAATGTTCCTCTTCTTCCGCCCGCAACATCCGGCAATCCTGCGGGATCTTCTGTCGGAAAGAGTGCTTTCGGCTCTCCGTTGACACCCCCTGCTCCGTCGGCGTTGCCAAAGTCGGAACTTCCGCGATCGACAACCGGACTGAGTGTTCCGTTCAACGGATCGGAAGGAAAGATCAAGCCGTCGCAAAGTCCTTTTACCAAAGATTTCGCGAAGGGGGGATATACGGATGAATGTCCGGATCCGAAATCGCTTCCTTCGATCAAGGAGCTTTCTTACAAGGTGAAGCCGCAGCCGGGCCTTTTCCCGGAAAGCTGTCCGCTTCCGGATGAAGTATATGTTCGCAAGGCGCCGACACCGATCTGCTTTACCTGGAAGGCGTCGAATCTTTGTCATAAACCGCTTTACTTTGAGGATCCGCAGCTGGAGCGATACGGACATACGGTATGTCCGCTTGCGCAGCCGTTTATTTCCCGGGCCCGATTTTGGCTCACGATTCCGGTACTTCCTTATCTGATGGGAGTAAATCCGCCGAACGAGTGCATTTATGATCTTGGAATGTATCGGCCGGGCAACTGTGCGCCTTACATGCTCAATCCGATTCCGATCTCTCTTCGGGGCGGTTTAATGGAAGCGGGTGCGATAGTCGGCGGTGTTGCGATCTTCCCGTAATGAAAATCAGAATCTGAAAACAGGGAAAGGAAAGGCTTTATTCAGGCTTTTCCTTTCCCTGTTTTTTTTGAATACGGAACAAGAATAGATGGACATATGGACACAAACCCGCCGTCGCTCTCTGTGATAAACGTGAGGTTTATAAAAAACGCAATCTCCCATTAACCCGGGGAATAAGAGAAAAATAAAGATTTGTGTGTAAGGTTCGAACCCGAGCGCTGGGAGGGATAAGCGTCCTCGCTTATCCCCGGCGGCAACGCCGCCGGGCTCCCCCGCTAATCACTAAACACTAATCCCTAATCACTGCGAAGCTAACAGATCTCTTATTTTTTTGGCGCGTACTCGAAGTGGTGCTCGCCCGGCTTAAACGTAATAAGAGCATACTTGCCGAAATAGACGGTCTGATCCGCTTTGCCGCCGGGAAGAATATAATCTCCGGGTAAATAAAACAGACACTTCGTTCCCTTCGGAACCGTAATATCACCGGAAAAGCCCTTTTCCGTTTTTCGAAGATCAATTCCGATCGTTCCGAAATGGGTCGGCGTTTCCAACGAAACCGTTTTCAATGATCCAAGCTGCGGAACTATACGGAACGTTTTAAAAGCAGGCTCCACCGGTTCAAGTCCGACAATATACTGTGCTAAACAGGTCAATCCCCCGCCGCTCCAGGCGTGATTGATCGTTCCGCCGCCGTATCCCTCGGATCCGATTCCCCACCCTTCCCACAAAGTCGAGTATTCAGGATGATTCACCATTTTCGCGAATCGTTCCTTCATACGGGCCAGAGCGTCCTCCGGATAGCCGAGAACACAGATCGCTTCCAGAACGTATTTTTCCATGTAAGGACTTGCGTTCTTTTCCTTCTTAAAATGCTCCCTAAGGATCGGACGCCATTCCGGCTTCGGAAATCCGCAGAGAACGGCCATTGCATTCGTTCGATCATCCGATTGCCCTTGATACTGGGGATCCCGATAGTCGGATCCTGTCCAGAACTCCTTGTTAAACGCTTTTTCGATCGATTTCATTTGACCGTCCCAGCGCTTCATATCGGCATCGGATTTGATCTGAACGGCAATTTCACGAGCCTCTTTGACCGCGAGATAATACCAGCAGTTGAGCAGCGGACGAAGATCGATATCTTTTCCCCAATCGCCCCAGCTCCAGCTTCCCTTTCTCGGAACGATCAATCCCTTTTCGTCGAATTTCCAAAGATCCAGATATTTGACCATCGCCGGATAAAGATCGGCGCGCGTTTTATCGTCTCCTGAATAGCGGGCATACGTTCCTTGTCCGTAATAGCCGATCGTCGCGAGCATTTGAGCCGGAAGTTCCGATTTGTAAATCCCGGGGATCGGAGAAAAGATCTCACCGGTTTCCCGCTGAAATCGAAAGAGTTCGTAAAATCCTTTTTTCGGAAGCAGATCCGCATTGCGGTCAAGCGCGTAAAAAGCTTCTCCGAGTTCATTGACCGCGTCGCCCCACCATTGGGCCCGTTCCCGATCCGGACAATCAAAGTAAGTATCTCTCATCGTAATGTAAAGCGTTCGAACTGCCTTCTTCCAGAGAAGATTGAAGAACGGATCATTACAGGAAAAGGCCGAAGAGATTTCCGCATTATATCCTGTTTCCCGATATTTGAGATCTTTAATGATGATCCCTTTCGGAATGGAGTAAATCACTTTATGTCCGTTCATCCAGCCGGGCGTTTCAAATGTTTGGACACCCTCTTTTGTAATGTATTCTGTTCGAACATTGTATTCAGATCCCCCATTGTAATTATCCATCCGGATATCGATCAGCTGTCCGGCCGGAGCTTCGACGGTCAGCATCGGCGTGATCTGCGCATTGTATGGAAGCACGCAGATAATAGGATCGCCCGACGAGACGGACGGAATATCTTTTTGATTCTCATAATCGCGCAGTCCGAAATTTTTCCATTGCGGAAGGAGCCGCTGATACAGACGTCCCCAGGGAGCGACCGGAGATTTGCCGGGAACACCGCATTCGGCAACCGACGGCCAGGAACTGTCGTCGAAGAAGGGAGTTCGCCAGTCTTCTTTGAAATCATATCGTGCGTCGAACCGGATATTCCATTCCGCAAGGCGGTAATTCGGCTGCGGATCCGCGGTAATAACCTCGAACGGACCGAAAGTATTGGATCGCCAGTTTGCGGGAATCTTATCGATATTGGATGTGCGTTTTTTATTGTCTTCGACGGCAAGTCCCTCCGGAACCGCGGAATACAGCATTCCTTTCCAGGATCCGTCGCTTACGAGATTCAAGCCCTTTTCACCATTATGAGAGGCGTCGAAAAGCAGACCGGGCTTTCCGCTGCTGAGATGCGAGAAACCGCTCTTTCCGAAATACCAGAGCTGAATCGCGATTGTATTTTTGCCTTCCTGAAGGTAAGGTTTTAAATCGATCAGATCGAAATAAGTATCTTTCGGCGAAGGGCCTCTTTTCAGGGCCCCTTCGAAAACGATCATTTTACCGTTCAGCCAAAGCCAATATTTACTGTCGCACGCGATCCGGCATTCCGCTTTTTCGGGAATACTGTTCAGATCGAATGTCTTTCGGAATGCAAACCAGAGATTCGGAACAAGCGGATTGGGGAGCTTCGCCGCCGTGATCCAGTTTCCGGTAAAGTCGGAAGCCGGCGCGTACAGAGATCCGACCGGAAGACCCGATTCCGCGGCGCAAAGAGGAACCGAAGCGGTTCCCGTCAAAAAAAGAATTCCGATAAACAAAAGGGAAAGGAGCGTTGTTTTCATGTTTTTTTATCCTTAATACGGCTCTTAAACGATTGCAGTTATAAATTATTTTCCGGATTGATACTTTGCTGTTTTCGTGTTCCAGCTTGGGCAAATTTTTGAATTTCCGTTTGCATGGGAGATTCCGTTCGACCCGGCGGATTCAACTCCCAGGGAAGGATCACGATAAAAGTACTGCCGAAGCCCGGTTGACTTTCAACGGAAATATCGCCTTCAAGAAGGCGGCAGAGTTCTTTTACAATGGAGAGACCGAGTCCGCTTCCGGTGAATTCCCGGGTCATCGCGTCATCGTGTCCGGAAGGAGAGGCCTGCCGGAACTTGTCGAAGATCACCTGCAGATCTTCTTTCGAGATTCCAACGCCGGTATCGACCACTTTCATTTCCAGAAAATCGATTTTTTCGGAATCCGATCCTTCTGCGGCCGTTCCGGACTGCATTGCGGGTCCCAATCCATGGACGACACAGGGGGCGTGAAGAATCTTGTTCACTTTGACGATAATTCGTCCTCCTTCCGGAGTGAATTTGATCGCGTTGGAAAGAAGATTATTCAGGATCTGCTGGATTCGTTCGGCATCCTGGCGCATTTCCGGAAGATCCGCGCTGATCTTCGGAACGATATCCAGATTTTTTTTGTCCGCGAGCGGCTTGGCCATATCGCACTGGGCGTTGACGATCGAAGCGATTTGAAAACGGGAGAGCTGGAATTCGAGCCGGCCCGCCTCGATTTTTGCGAGATCAAGAATATTATTGATCATTGCGAGAAGGATCTTGCCCGACTTGCTGATGTTTTCGGCGTATCGCCGCTGTTTATCGGTAAGAGATTCGATCCCGCCAAGCACTTCACTGAATCCGAGAATACTGTTCAGCGGTGTTCGGAGTTCATGGCTCATGGTCGCCATAAAATCACTTTTGATCCGGTTCATTTCAAACAGCTGAAGGTTGCGGGTCGCCAATTCATCGACATTCCGGTTCAGCTCCTTATTCGTTCGCTGGAGTTTTTCCTGAACTTCAACCAGATACTGGAGCATTCGGTTGAACGCTCCACCGAGCGCTTCGAATTCATCACCGGTATGAAGATCGGCGCGTTGGCTGATGTCCCCGTTGCTGATCGCTTCGGAAACAAGCCGAAGATTCCGCAAGGGTCGGCTGATCACGAGCCGGATCACAACGTAGAAAGCGATGAGCGCAAGGAACGCGGTGATTACGGCCGCACCGAGAAGGAGGGCCCAAAGCCGCGTTACCTCTTTCGTCGCCGGCGGCTCGGGTATGGTAACCTGAATAATCCCGAGGAGTGATCCCAGATCGACGGTGGAATCTCCCATAATTCCGCGATGGCAGTTCAGACAGGATCGATCCATTCGCAGGATCTGATAATAATGATAGACGCCGTTCTTTTCTGTTCGCTCGATCTGGGCGGGCTGCGCGGCAGCCTCTTCCGGCGGCGGAACATATATGGACGATTCAAGGAGTTGTTTTTCGAAATTATTGTTCGGCCGATCATTTTCATTGGGATGATAATTGCCGGGCCGGATCAAACGGCAGGAAAACGGATGTTTTTCGTTCGGTTCCGTGATCGAGGTACTTTGAGAGACCATGGAATCGATGAAATCGTCGAGATCGCTGCTTTCCGCATCCGATAAAGGGGTCTTTGCATCATGCCGAAGAAGGACACGAAGGTGCATCAGCAGGAATTCCCGTTCGCTGAGCAATTTCCCCATCAGCGGATTTTGCGTATCAATTTGAGTCTTCGTTACCTTGAAATAGAGAATGCAATTCATCGTGATCACGACGGCAAGCGCGACCCCGAAGAAAAAGAGACACTTGAGTTCAAGGCTCGATTCAAAAAATAAACGCGTATTCGGACGTTTGGAATTAACCATTATGCTTTACATTCCGCCGCTGTCCATATCACCGAGAAGATCGCCGCCCAGCGACTTGATCCCTCGTTTTTTGATGAAACGGTTCTTCAGCATATCAAGCGTATCGAACGCGGCGTTCGGATCATCAAGCCCTTTTAAGAAAAGGATGGGATCCGTTTTATCGGAAGTATGCAGTTCCACAGTTCCGACGCCGCCGTTGAGCAGTTTATCCCAAACGGTTTGATCAAAACTGATATCGTTGATCTGCCCGATATTAAGTGTTTCTTTTCTGATCTTGAAAAAACCGCATTGGGTTATCAGACGATCCGGCTCCAACGTGTAGATGATCGTCCAAGTCCTGTAAAGGTATCGGCACCAGAACGGGATCCAAAGAAGGACAAGCGGAATACCGATCGCCATCAGGGCAATTCCATAGAGATAGAATCGCTTGTCGAACCAGGCCCAAAAATACCAGAAGATCGCCCACCAGGCAACCGTCAAAAGCAAATAGAGTAAAAATTGCGCTCGAAAAGCTTTTCCCGAATAGTGGCAGCCTTTCCATTTCAACACAGGTTCTCCATCCGATTGAGAAGCGGATGAAGAGACATTCAGCGGTTCATTGCTCATTTTTTGATCCTTTCTTGAAATTCACCAAAATCCTCATTGTCTACGTTCAGAAAAGAATGAGTTTTTAAACTCATTACCCTTACTTCTTTTATTTTCATGATTTTTTTGGAAAAAGCAAGTGGAATTCTTGAGAAATTCGAAATATTTAGAAAATAGATTCTGTCCTCAAACTTTCTCTATTTTAACTTTTTTAAAAATTTGTTTAAAAAATAGGAAAAATGGCAATTTTTTAGCAATTATTCCGATTATATGGCCGAAAATAGAATATGAGAGGAAGATCTCTCCAAGGGATCTTTTACGTAAATACGATTCTCACCTTGAACAGATGAGAAGGCGAGTTGAACATGAGAAGGCAAGGAAAAAATTCTGAGCCGACAGTCGGAGAGAATTCCGGAGAATAGAGAGTAAAGGAGAAACAAGGATGTTTCGTAAAATATTGCTTTTAACGGGTGCCGTTCTGCTGATATCTTCACTGGGATGCCGTTCGTGCTATAGTCCTTACGATTATTGCCAGCCGACATTTATTCCGGAACGGGGCGACTCCTGTATGAACGAACTTTATCGAAGCGGATCGATCTTTGTGGATCCGCAAAAATCGATTGATACCGGAGGAGGCTGCAAGACCTGCAGCGGTGAACTTCCGTATTCGCAGGATCTTGCGATGAAAAATCGATATATATCCCGAACGGCGACGGAGATTCCTCAAATGGATCAGAACGCGGGCGAAGCTGTTCCCGGAACAGCCTTTTCCAATGATCCCGCTCTTTGGTCCCTGGTCGGAAACCGTTCCCAGGATTCCGCTATCGTCGAACAGTTCGATCTGAACCAAGAATCAAATTAGTGATTAAGGATTAAACTCAAACTGTAAATAACCGATTTTGAAACCACGGATTTCACGGATAGTTTTTTGATAACAAGCCATTTTCCCACAAAATAACGGCTTCGGATATCAATGGAATTCATCCGTGTTTATCCGTGTCATCCGTGGTTCCAAACAAAAATCTGTTTACAGTTTAAGGATTAAAGTTTAGTGATTAATGAAAAAACTGCCGGATCGGCGAAGAGATTCGGCAGTTTTTTATTCAATTCAAGAGATCTTAAAGATCTTGAACGGAGAGTTTATTTACTTTTCACAAAGGATCAGGTCCAACCGCGGAGCTTGCAGGCGTCGGCAACCCGTTTGACCGCGACCAGATAAGCCGCTTCACGAAGATTGACGTTCTTTTCCTTGCTCATTTCATAGACAGCCTTGAAAGCGGCGGTCATTTTTTTATCGAGTCTTTCCTGAACTTCATCCAGTTCCCAATAATAATTCTGGGCGTTCTGGCACTGTTCGAAATAGGAGACGGTAACCCCGCCGGCGTTGGCGAGATAGTCGGGAAGAACAATGATTCCCTTCTGATTCAAAATGGCATCGCCTTCCGGAGTGGTCGGCCCGTTGGCCAATTCGCAGGAGATCTTGCACTGAAGCGAAGGAGCGGTTTTTTCGTTAATAGTGTTCTCCAAAGCGGCCGGGAAGAGCACGGTAACCGGAAGAGCAAGAAGTTCTTCGTTGGTGATCTCTTTGGCTCCCGGGAAACCCTTGAGAGAACCGTTCTTAAGTTTGTAATCGACCAGGGTCTGCGCGTCGATACCGTCCGGATTATAGACACCGCCCTTGGAATCGGAAGCGGCAACGAGCTTCATTCCGAGGATATCCTGTCCGAGAGTCCCTGCGAACTGTCCGGCGTTTCCGAATCCCTGAACAGCAAACGGCTGATTCTTCAGATCGATTCCATAAGCCTTGGCCGCTTCACGAACGACATAGATCCCGCCGCGGGCAGTTGCGTCGCCGCGTCCCTTGGATCCGCCAATTCCGATCGGTTTTCCGGTGATAACGCCCGGATGGGATTCCTGCATGATCGTTTCAAATTCATCCATCATCCAGGCCATGATCTGCGGAGTCGTATAAACATCCGGAGCCGGAACGTCTTTGGTGATCCCGATGATCGGAGCGATTGCGCGAATGTATCCGCGGGCAAGGCGCTCTTTTTCGGTATCGGAAAGAGCCTTGGGATCACAGATGATTCCGCCTTTCCCGCCGCCGAGAGGAATGTCAACAACTGAAGTTTTCCAGGTCATCCAGCAAGCGAGGGCGCGAACAGTGTCGATTGTTTCCGTCGGGAACCATCGAATTCCGCCTTTGGCCGGGCCGCGAGCAGTATTATACTGAACGCGAAATCCCTGAAAGATCCGAGTTTTCCCATTATCCATCTTAACGGGGATAGTAACCCAAAGTTCCCGTTGCGGATGTCGAAGGAATTCATGGGTTGCTTCGTCCAGACCGAGGGCCTTGGCCGCTTTGTCGATGTGTCGGACAGCTACTTCAAACGGATTGTAATTCTTGTCTGCCATTGTTTTTTCCTCTCATTAAAACTTGTTGGCGATCTATTGGATTTTCACCGTCTGCTCCCAACAAAATCAGGAACAGAGACCGGCTGATACTCTTCAGTTTTTTGAATAAGCATCGCGCATTATTGTATTACGAATACTTATACTAATGTCGTTTACCATTAGTAATTGTGAATTATGTAATTTTTCAAAATTTCTCCAAGGGGTACCCCGATCTTTCTTAAAAAAATAGTCCCTTTTTTCAAAAATATCAGTAAATTTTTATTTAAATGAAAGTATGGGTAAAATATATAAGCCTTAACGTTTTTAATAATAAAAATCATTATTCTTTTAAGGAATATTATAATGGTTGTGCAGATTTTTCCCGATACAACAGAAAGGTTTATTGCAGAACCCCCTGAAAATACTTGAAAAGACTCATCAAGTGAGGAATGAGGAATATTGTATGGAAAAGAAAGTGGTAAAAATTGCGGGATTGCTCCTTTTGGCAATGATCTTCAGCTCTCCAACGCTTTTTGCGGAGGATGCAGGTGCCCCAGTAATGTTAATCGCCGCACTGGATGCCGGGCCCGTTTTAACCCCCACCGCGGTCGTGAATGATTCGGCTCCCGAATTCCTGGTCCCCGAACCGGAGGCCGTTAAAATGGAGCCCGCCTCCGCAATGAAAAAAGAGGCGCTTCCTCACCTCATTATTAATAGGGAGCCGGTAAAGGCGGAAACCCCTCTGCCGCAAGCAGTCCAGCCGGAAATTGTAAAAACCGAAGCGGTTAAGCCCGAAGCGGTTAAATCGGATCCGGTTAAGGAGGACACGGAAAAGGCGAAAAAAGCACTTCCCCCATTGGAGGGAACAAACGATCTCCAGGCGCTTCAGAAGTCGATTGACTCCATGAAAAAAGACCTGGACAAGATGAAAAAAGAACTTGCCAAAAAGCAGAATTCCCCTGATCCGAATAAAAAGTTTACCTGTAAGCCGGGCGGACAGATGTTTTTGACCGGAGTCGATATCAGTCAAAATGATCAATCGAAAGAACTTTATAAAGATATTCAGAACGTTTACGGCTTTCAGGATCTTCGTTTGAATGTAAGCGGAAACGGATACGGCGGGATTCGATACATGTTCGAAATGGCATTTCAGAACTCGGACATCGCCTTTAAAGATGTCGATATTACCGTTCCGGATGTTCCCGTTTGGGGCGATCTTCGGATGGGCCATTTTCGGGTCGAGTCCGGAATGGATTTTCTGGAATCTTCATTCGATACGACCTTTACCGATCGAACAGCGATCTCCAATACATTTCGCGCGGACCGGCATTTCGGAATCGGATCGATCCATTATTTCGACAATAAAAACATCCGATGGTTTTCCGGACTTTTTGCCGGGAAAACGCTCGATACGGCCAAAGGAGCTTACGCTTATCAGGATACAAGCGATTTGATTCTGAACACGCGTCTTTCCGCCGTTCCTGTCTATAAGGAATGCAACGGGCAGCTCTGCGAAGTCCTTCATTTCGGAACATCCTACTACTGGTGTGATCCTGATTATGAACAAAATACAAGCTATCAGCTTCGGACCCGTCCGACCAGCTGGCTGTTCGATCAGCCTCGTGTTTTGAGCGGAAAATTGCCCGTCGATACAATGGATTCCTATTCTGTTGCCCAGGTCGAAGCGGCTTGGCAGTATGGGCGGTTCGGAGTTCAATCCGAGTATTTTTACGGATCTTATAAAAATTACGGATCCGCGCAGGGAGCTTATCTCCTTGGCCGTTTAATGCTCAACGAAGGCGCTTACCGCAAATATAATAAAGATCGCGGTGTTTTCGGCGGCGTCAATGTTCCGCGAAATCTTCGAATTGTCGATTATGATAATGAGCTCCGATGCTTTGACGGATTCGGCGTTTTTGAACTGGCAACAATGGCCGGCTGGTCGGATCTGAACAATCTGGAAAACGTTCCCGGCAGTATTTACGGAAGTTTTTGCGAGTTCATCAATGGAATCAACTGGTATTGGAACGAACAGACCCGATTCGCTCTCTTTTGGAATCACGCGATTGCCGACAGCGCGAAATACGGAAATACACCGGAAGAAGATTCCGTAATGGATTCGATCGTTTTCCAGTTCCGGATCAAGTTTTAGAAAATTCGATCTTGAGCCGATCAAGAAAAATCGATATACTTGAACTTAAACTGGAAGCAGATTTTTGTTTGAAACCGCTGATTGCATTGATAAACACGGATGAATTCCATTGATATCCGAAAGGATTATTTTGTGAGAAAATGTCTTTGATATCTAAAAAATATCCGTGAAAATCCGTGCTATCCGTGGTTTCAAAATCGGTTATTTACGGTTTGCGTATTGTAAAAAGAGGATAGGATTATGAAATCGACGACAAGACGAAATTTTTTACGCGCGATGCTGATCGGAGCAGTCTGTTCCCCAACGGTTTTTGATCTCTTTGCGGAGGAAACGGCCTCTTCGCCCGAAAAGAAAGCGGAGTCCTTTTTTTCCGCCAAGGTTTTAAAGCTGGATCTTTACGCGAAAACGAAAGCGGAAGAAGCCTATATCGATTACGTGGTCAAAATGCTGGACAGTAAAAAGATCTCGTTCAAAATCGTTTACGCATCTTATAAATACGCGATGAAAAAGAAAAAAGGGCAGCGAATGTTCTATTTTGCGCGAGTCCTTCCAATTTTAAGTAAACAGTCGGGATACAAACTGTCGTTTCCTTCGCTGGAAGAAAAAGAGCCGTAAATTAGTGATTAGCGGGGGAGGCAAGAGGCAAAGCCGCAAACGGAAGACCGCCCGCGGCATAGAGGACCTTGGCGGCAGATGAACAGGGATTGTCCCCGTTGTTTCCGTCGCCACCGTTGTTTATTTGTGTATAATAGTAAATAAAGGGAATCAGAAGCGGAAGTCCCTTTCGCCCGCCGCGATTTTTTGAATCCGTTCAGCGGCGATATTCCGGATCTTGTCGCTGGTGACCATTCCCAACTCCTTTTGGATCAGATTGTCCCCGATCTTTCGGGTATCCGGGGAGGCATAATCTTCCAGATATTCTTTCAGGGTCATCAGGGCATTGGGATGGCAGCAGTTTCCGATCTGTCCGGACTTGACGAGCTTCATGAACCGGTCTCCCGTTCTTCCTTCCCGATAGCAGGCTGTGCAGAAGCTGGGAACATATCCGAGTTCGAGCAGCCATTTGATCACCTGATCCAATGGACGCTGATCAACGACATCGAATTGGGTCGAATTCTCTTCCGGCTTTTCTTCTTCCGCGTATCCTCCGACACTGGTTCGGGATCCGCCGCTGATCTGGGATACGCCGACTTTCAAGACTCGTTCCCGCGCCTGTTTGGATTCGCGCGTTGAAATGATCAAACCGGTATAAGGAACGGCGACCCGAAGAACGGCAACGATCTTTTCGAACTGATCGTCCGTAATGGAATTCGGAAAGGAGGTTGCCGTAATATCATCCGCGTTCCGGATTCGGGGAACACTGATCGTGTGAGGTCCGACGCCCTTGGCCGCTTCCAGATGTTCCGCGTGCATGAGCATTCCGGTAAAATCATATCGATGATCGGAGAGTCCGAACAGAACCCCGCATCCGACATCATCGATTCCGCCGTCCATGGCCCGATCCATTGCCTCTGTATGCCAGGCGTAATTATGCTTGGGTCCGGTCGGATGAAGGATCTCGTAATTCTTCCGGTCGTAAGTCTCCTGAAAAAGGATGTAAGTTCCGATCCCCGCGTTCTTGAGCTTTGTGTAATTCTCGACCGTTGTCGCCGCGATATTGACGTTGACCCGGCGAATCGCTCCGTTCTTGTGCTTGATGCTGTAGATGGTCGCAATACTTTCGAGAACGTACTCGATCGGATTCATTTCGGGATGTTCGCCTGTCTCCAGCGCAAGTCGTTTATGGCCCATATCCTGAAGTGCGATCACTTCGGCCCGAATTTCATCCTGTGTCAGTTTTTTTCGGGCAATGTGCTGATTCTTCATGTGATAAGGGCAGTAAACACATCCGTTAATGCAGTAGTTCGAAAGATAAAGCGGAGCGAACATGACGATCCGGTTTCCGTAGAACTTCTGTTTGATCTCACGGGCAAGCTGGAAGATCGCTTCGTTTTTTTCCGGCAAACTGCAATCGAGCAGGAGAAGGGCTTCCCGATGGGAGACCCCCTTGCAGGCGCGCGCTTTCTCAATGATCTCGTCGATCAGAACAGGATCATTGCGATGTTCATCGGCATATCGAATGGTATCGAGGATCTCTTCATTGTTAATAAAGTCGTCCGCGTTTGGAGATTTAACATCATACATTTTATTACTCCTTCAAAGTACAAAGGTAAAGACTATTTTTTGGAATAAACGGCTTTTGCGGTAATACCGGGAAGGCGTCCGATTTTTCCGGTCAACGCGCTGATCGTATCGTTTGGAGCGTCCAGAACGACACTGATCACGCAAACGCCTTTTTTTTCGTAAGGGATCCCAAGACGTCCGACAATAACCTTGCGGTATTCGCTGAGCAGATCATTGATCTTCTCGGATTGCGAAACGTCTTCGACAATAATTCCTATTACCGCGATGCGTGTTTCCATGGATCTCTCCATAATTAACTCTATTTTTCCGTACATTAACACTTCACGTCCCGGCCGCCCAGAGCGATGTGAATTCCCTAAAATTGTTGTGAAGCCTTTTCGGATGGACACAAATAATCACGATATTACTTCACCCGGTTGGAATCGCCGAAAATCAGCGCCCCGAAGGGGCAATGCCTTCCAGCCCGGGGCAAGGGAGCGAAGCGACCGGCACCCCGGGTATACGAACCGCCAACAGCAGCGCCCTGTAAGGGCAGTGCAATACGGACAATCAATAAACCAGCGACCAACGGGAGCGGTGCGAGGATTGGGTAAAGTTGCCGGATCTATGTCCTCACTTCGCGAAAAAACGCGTTGCTGTTTTCGCGATTAATTCGACGGCTTAGGTTCGATTGAATCCGGTTTGGCGTTCGATCCTTTGCGAAAATTTATCTTTTCACAAAGTTCTTTACTGCCGTCGAATTCTTCTAATTTCTTGCCTTGCCCGCAGATCCGTGTTTATGAGAAAACTTTTTGAAAAAAGTTTCCTCAAACTCCTTCAAAAACTTTTAGTTTTTTTACCTGATCAAGCGACCAACGGAAGCGATTATTTGGCAACCGCGCGGAAGCGCGAACTGGATGCAACGTCCACGTTGCTCAATTATCAGCGGCTGTTTGCGTCTTCCCGCTCGGAAACCTCCTCGCGCTCTCGGAACGAAACATAAAATTTTAGAATCTTTCATGTCGGATCAAATCCTCCACGGCAGATACTGATATTATATCCACCCGCTCCTTTTTGAACAGGGGAAAAATGATAAAGTCCGTCCTTATTTTGTACTTTCTTCCAAAGAATCCTTCTTCGGCTTCAATGAAAGAACATGGGCAGGCGGAAAATTCCATAAGGCCCGAGCATGCCCGACAAGTTTAAAATTCTTCTCCAACAGAGCCATTTTCAACATGGAATACTGAAAAGTAATAAAAATATTCGTTCTTACCGGATCACGATCTTTGAGATCCGATTCCTCTTCCGCCTTTAAAAGAATCCGTGCGGTTTCCGCAAGAATGCTTTCAGAGATCTCCCGGGGAAGAGACGCAAAAGGAAGCCCGGAAAGAATCGCGTTCGGAAGAGGAAGGTCCCGTTCCGCAAGATATTCCGCCGCCTTTTCCGCCGATCCGTGAACCAGATAAAAATCTTCCACTCCCGCAAACCGTTTTTTCAACTGATCGCAAAAGGCTTCATTCTGCTCAATCGCTAAAAGAGGTGTTCCCGGAACTCGACGGGCAAGAATTTCCGCAGTAAAAACTCCTGTTCCCGGCCCGTACTCCACAATGGACCGGCAAGAAGCAAGATCGACCGCATTGACCATTCCATTCGTCAATTGACGCCCGCTCGGCGCAAGAGCCCCGACCGAAGAAGGATGGCGCAAAAATTGCAACAATAAAGAATCTCGAAAACGTCCCATAATATTCCGGCTTTCCGCTGTTTCCGTTGATTTTTAATAAAGAGCAAAGGGAAGATCAATCGGTTCCGCGATCTTCCCGATTCCAGTAGTTACTCAAACTGTAAATAACCGATTTTGAAACCACGGATATTCACGGA
>JAUNSU010000064.1:19169-21529 GCA_030539035.1 Planctomycetia bacterium | reverse complement strand
CACCGGGAACACCTGCGCCTGTTGGATCTGCTCCGGCACCTGCACCTGCACCTGCACCCGCATCGGGAACCCCTTGATGGAGGAGTAAAAAAGATATTCTTCGGAAAGGAGCTTTTCCCTGATAGTCGATCTTTTCCGTAGTTTTTTTGATTGGACAATTACAAATACCCATAAAATATATAGGGAACCTGTACACGAAAGCGAATAAATATGGCAAAGGCAAAATCAGCTGGTTTTTCAATGGACACCGTAAAAAAGTATTATTTTTGGGCGGTGGTTCCAATTATGGTGTTGGTCGCTTTTTTTGTCTCTTCTTCCGCGCAAAATGCGATCAGAGCCAAATTTGAAGAGAAAAAGAAGGCGGTGGAGGCAGAAAAAAACTCAATGGATTCCATTGCGGGCAATAATTTGCATCCCAACGACCAAACGATCGAAGCGATTCGCGGAGAAACCAATATTCTCAAGAAAAGTGTTTTTGAAGCGTGGACGCTGATGTACAACGATCAAAAAATGCGAAATCGCTGGCCCCGGAAACTTTCGCGGGAATTCCTTAACCTTGTCGAAAAAATGAAATTTCGTGCGCCCATCGATCCGACTCGTCCTTACCTTCGCGAAGACTACTCCTTCTTTATCGGGAATCATCTTCCCGCCTTGCTCAAGCAGGTCAAAAGACATCGATGCCAAGTTCAGGATTACAAGTATGTCAAGAATGACCAGGATCCGTCCAAAAGCCGTTTTTATCCTGTCTATGTCGATGAGGAGTCGGGAGAGACCGAAGAGACCCGTACTTATTATATCCTTATTACCGAACCGGAATCCGATAAGGTGAAAGATGTAATGATCTATGATATCAAAAGGGAACTCCTTACAAAAGTCCAGGAGAGCGCGAAAAGAGATGAACTGATCAGCAAGAAAAGGGTTCCCTATTTTCGGGAAATGGATCCTTGGATCACCGCTCCGAAAGATCATATGAGCTTTGGACTGGGATCTGCTTCTGTTGCCGGCGGAGGCGGAATGTCCGGAGGGGATATGGGCGGAGCTCCCCGGGGAAGTATGGGTGATGAACCCGGCGGCATGATGGGGGGAAATCTTGCTCAGGCCGTTCCGGGAGACGGAATTGATCCGGCCCTCCTTCAGCTGGATAATGCAGCGTCGTCGGGCGGCGGAATGGGAGAAGGGGCCCCGAGCCCCGGAATGATGGGCGGAATGGCCGGATCCAATGAACCGACTCATCCCGGTTTGCCTCCTTATGTGGAAAGAAGACGTATTGTCGGAAACGTCGATTGGAGCAGTCCGGAGATCTATGCTCTTCCGACATGGAGCCAAGGGGGATATCCCACATCGATTGAAATATGGTATGCGCAGGAATCACTCTGGGTTTATGAAGCTCTTCTTCGCGTTATCGCGGAAACCAATAAAGAATTTCCTGATAATATTACCACCGCACCGATCAAGGCGATCGAAAGCCTTCTGATCGGACAGCCGGCGGGTACTCTTTGGCAAACCACGATCGGAGCGATCAACCTGATGCCTTCCCAGGGTGGAATGGGAGAAGGCGATATGATGGGATCAATGGAAATGTCCGGAGGACCGATGGATGGGGAAACGGGGGAAGGCGGTCCTGCTTCCGGCGCATTGACCGAAAATGATATTCTCATGAAGATCCTTTTCGGACGGTATCTTGACGGTGAGAATAAACCTTTGCCCGCAGAAACCGCTCCTCCTTTCGCTGAATTTAATAAAATGCCAGTCTGTATGAAGCTGGTTGTCGACCAAAGGCGTATTCCGGAATTGCTCGTGAACTGCGCCAACTGTTCAATGCCGATTGATATTAAACATATCCGGATCAGTCCTGAAAATGTTGTCCGTGTTTCCGGACCATCCGCAGGCGGAGCAGAAGGGGCTGATGGAATGGGCGGAGCGCCCGGCGGTGCTTCCGGCGGCCCCGGCGGCGCTCGCGGAAGTATGGAAGGCGGCGGAATGGATGGAGGAACTCCTACCGGAGGAATCGAAGTCGGCCGGTCTGCGATCAGCCAGGTTGCCGGATACGGAGTCGATGCCATTCATATCGAGGTTTATGGAATTATCAATATCTTCAACGAACCGAATATCGCCGATTTCGGGACGGGACAGGATTCGACCAACGCCGATACAAAAATGACCGAAGATACCTTGAACGCCCCTTCGGCCAAAGAAGCAAAGGCCGGTTCACAAACCGGTGATAATGCGAATCCCGAGAATCCGGCAAATCCTGATGCTTCCGAAAGTACGGAAAATCCGGAAGCCTCCGGAAATGTTCCCGCAGGGGAAATGCCTTCCGAGCCGGGAACGGCTCCAGCGCCCGCTCCGGGAACGGCTCC
>JAUNSU010000064.1:0-19159 GCA_030539035.1 Planctomycetia bacterium | reverse complement strand
CCTGACAGGATAATTGTTTTTACTATTTTGTATTCCCGCTCCTGCTCCGGGAGAAGCTCCAGCCCCAGCACCGGGAACACCAGCCCCCGCGCCTGGAACGCCTGCTCCTGCTCCGACCACAAGAATATTGCATAAAACGCAATTTGAATATTGTCTGCTCGGAGGTGATCCGGCGGTTCGTTGGAATTCCTGTTTTTCCGGGAATTGGTTGTTCGCAGATAGAAAGATCATTCACGGATAATGGAACAGGAGATTCGTCGGCATTCTTTTCTGAATCAGGTTAATGCCGCGGAATATCCCGTTCAATCAAGGTTCATTTTAAACAAAAGAGTATTCAACTTTATTATCAAACATCGCAGAGGAAATGATGGCAAAAGCAAAAACGCGTAAGCGGACATCGACCCATATTGGGGATAATATTTTTGTAATGCATGGGGAGAAGGCGATCTTCATTGCGATCGTTGGTCTGGTTGTCCTGATGATTGTAAAAGGAAGCGGACTCCCGGAATTCAAGCTGACCCCGGAACAGATCAATCAGGCATCCGCCGCGGCCAAGAATAATATAGAAACAAGTAAAGTCAAACCGGCGGAAGTCGATCCCGGCGTTGTCGTCTATGATTACAGCGATTACTCCAATTTGATCAAAACGGCCGTTAAGGTTAATGCTTACGAAACCCCTGTCCGTTGGGATCAGTCCCTCTTTCCCGATCGGATCAAGCGCCCCGATATCGTTCCTCTTCCGGTGGAAAATTTGAAAGCCGTTGCCTGTATTGGAAGTATCTCCTATGTATCGAAAAAGGCGGCGTCCGCAGGAGCCAATCCGATGGGTGATATGGGCGGAATGGGAGATCCGGGAATGATGGGAACGTCCGTCGGCGGCGGAGAAGAAAAGGGCCGTCAATGGATCACAATTACCGGATCCATCCCGGTTCGGCGTCAACTTGCCGATTATATGTCCCGATTCAGCGCCGCTCAATATACAGATTCTTACCGTGATCAGCCCAAGTATATCTTCTATGATATCGAACGCGGAACAGCCAAAGGCGATGGAACTATCGAATGGAAGAAGCTCGATCTGATCAAGGCGATGAGAAATGAAAATAATCGCTGGGCCGGAATCGGAATGGAACAGGTCGATATGAGCTATTTCGCGCCCGTTGACCCAAATTATCCGACGATGGCGATGCCCTGTCCTCCGATGACCAACAGACTTTTCGGGGAAGAGGTCGCCAATTTACCGAATATTCCTGTTCAGTCCGAAGAAATGATGGAACAGGCTTCCATTGAAATGGAGAAACGGAATCAACTTCTTTCCAAAATGCAAAATGTTCGATTCGACGATATTATAAAACGTTCTCCTTTTGCGGATAATCAAATGGCCGGCGGCGAAATGGGGGGCGGAATGCCCAGCGGAGGAATGGACGGACCGATGGGAGGTCCTTCCGGAGGAGCAGGCCAAGGGGCGGGAACGCCCGGCTGGATGGTCAATCGCAAAGCCCTTGGGACTGTTTCCCTCGAAAGTAATGTTGCCCCGGTCGATTATTATCTTTTCCGCTATTTCGATTTCGATGTCTTACCGGATCAGACGTATGTCTATCGGGTAAAATTGAACCTTGCAAATCCGAATTACGGACTGGATCAGAATTTTGTTGAAGATCCGAAAACGGTAACGAAAACTTATATTACTTCCGACTACAGCGCGGAGTCCAATCCGGTTTCTCTTGGAATGGATTCCCGGATCTTCTTCGAGAATATTGAAGAAGTTGCCAAAGGCGCGCCGGGACAGGAACCTGTCTTGACGGTCGCGTCGATCTATTTTGATAAAGATTCCGCTTCGGAATCCATGGTGAAAGGTTTAAAAGTCGTTCGGGGACAGGTTGCAAATTTCCCCAAACAGAATCACAAACCCATTGAGAACAATAAACAGTCGACGATGGGGATGGGATCAATGGACGGGGGAATGATGCCCGGAATAGATGGACCTGCACCGCCGAAGAAAAAGAAGAAAAAGGAAATGGGTAAAGTTGTCAATCACGTTTCCGAGATCTGTGTTCTCGATGCTTTTGGCGGATATCCCATTCCAAAGACGGATATCCGGTCGCCGGCTCGCGCTCTGATCCTCGAACCAAATGGCCTTGTTCAGATGCGGGAATTGAGTGAGGATGTTCGTGAGCTGAATCGATATGAGAATCAGCAGACCGCTCCAGGCGGGCCCGGGATGGGAATGGAAGGGGCCATGCCCGGCATGATGTAGTTCGGTTTTGTATCGCGGCGATCTTTCTTCGGCGAAAAGTGTCTCTGTTCCCCTTCCCAATGAATCCTTTCCGCGAAAGACGGCATTTTTCCCGAAAGATCCTGCCCACCCTCTTGAGAAGAGAGTTCAATATGAAAATTCGTTTATCGGAAAAACGATGTTTGTGCGGAATTGGTTTACTCCTTTGTCTTATGATTTCCGGATGCGGTTCCTCCAATACAGATAAAGGAACCGGTCCGGATAAAAGTGCGCCGGTCGAAAAGAAAGCGGAGAATAAAAATCGGACAACCGTCGCTCCCGTTCCGGCAAATCCAGCTGCTCCCGCAGAAAAAACAGCAGACCCGGTTCCTGCTCCGAATGCGGAACTGCCCAAACCGGATGTGAAAAAAGAAGCACCCAAAGTGGAACCAACGACCACTCCGATCGCAAAAAGCGCCCCGGATGCCGTTGGTATTTCTGATGAACCGGTATCGGCCTCCACCCTGAAAGAGATCCCTCCGAAAACTCTTCCCGCTCTGGAAGGAAGTGCGCTTAAAGAGATCAAGGAATCTCTCGATTCCCTTGGCTCCTTGCAGATCGCAATCGCCGATATCCTCGCCGATAAGGAAGAATTTGTTTTCGATCAAAATGGGGACAAGTTCAAAAAATTAAAAGCGTATTGTCAAAAAGAACATTTAAAGCTCGTATTGGAATATGAACCGTTCTTTGAAAGAGCAGACATGAATTTCGCTCTTGTGGAAACCGCTCCCTGGAAGTGGAGCTTAACCGTTCGGAATAAAAAGGATCCCAAAGATACGAAAGATTCCCTTTTACTTGATCTGGAATCGGTTCCGAAGGTCAAGATCCTTCCGCAGGGAAAATGGAAGCTGGCGGAAACAGAAGCTTTTCTTTTCGCCAACCTGAAATGGTCTCTTTGCGATAAAGAGAAGAATAAAGTCCTTGAGGCGGGTCCGTTCGGATTCTTAAAACCGGAACAGGCTGTCTCTTCCATTTATTTTCCAACTGCCGATACTCCATTTTTTATGGATCTCCTGTTCAATATTACCCTGATCGCGGAACATGGAGCATTGAAATTTCTTTCCGGCGGCAAGCTCGTTCTGGAGCCCAAAGGAAAGCCGCAGTTGACTGTTCCGATTATCGAGTATTATAATAAAAAGAAAAAGGAAGAGGAAGCAAAACGGGGATCGTCGTTCAGTGCGGTCGCGATTTCTCATCCGAGTCCGGGAGTGGAAACGATCGGATCGGTTCTCTATCGGCATATCGTCGATACCCATTTCGAGTCCTTTCATCTAAACGATAAAACGGATGTCGGATTCGACTTCTACTTTATCAACAGCAAGAATGAACGTTTACTCCTTTATCATGCGACCCCCATGTAAAGGACGGATCCTGTATCCGTAAAGTTCCTTTCTTATGGAACTCATACAGTAAAAATATCTTTGTTTGGAACTGCGGATAACCGCGGATAAACACGGATGAAATCAATATAAAATTCGGGGCTGATATTTTTGATGAAAACGTGTTTTTACCAAAAAAATTATCCGTGAAAATCCGTGGTTTCAAAATCAGTGATTTACAGCTTGAGTTGTGGAATTGAATTTTTTCGAATTGAATGCAGTATAATACAGCGCAAAAAACGTGCAGAAAGGGAAGCAAAAAATGCGTAAGTTCGTAATTTTGCTCATGATATTTTTTTTAACCGGATCATTTCTTCTGGCCAAAGATCCCGGCGAAATATGGGATTTGGAAAAATTGAAACAGCCTCCGCAAGCGAAATGGGGCCCAGTTCGGGAAAAAGTCGTTAAGGATGCCAACGGAAAAGATCAGGCGATTACAACGCAAAAAGTATGGTATCAGGGAGAGCTGTATCGCGGGAAACCGACGACAATTATGGCCTTTTATTCCCGTCCGAAAGGGAATGGACCTTTCCCCGGCCTTGTCCTTGTTCACGGCGGAGGAGGAACCGCGTTCAGTGATTGGACGGAATTCTGGGCGGCCCGCGGATACGCCGCGATTTCCATTGATCATTTCGGCTGCGAAGTGGACGGCGAAGAATCCTCTTTTTCCAATCGTGCGCGCCATCCGCTTCCCGACGGGATCCCGTCGGGAACATGTCCCAATCTTTTAAAAACGGATATGAAGGATACCTGGCCCTATCACGCTGTTGCCGCTGTAATGCTCGCTCATTCCCTGCTCGATGCCCAGAAAGATGTTGATCCGAATCGAACCGGACTTACCGGTGCGAGTTGGGGAGGATACTTGACCTCGCTGGCGGCGGGAATCGATGATCGGTTCCAAACGGCCGTTCCGGTCTACGGATGCGGGGGGCTTGATGTCTACAGCTGGCAAAAACCTGTCTTCGACCGCTTTGGAAAAGAATATACGCAGCTTTGGAAAGAAAACTGCGATCCGAATACATTTTTACCTCGGGTCAAATACCCGATGCTCTTCGTTACCGGAACCGATGATTTCGCGTTTCCGCTTGAAATTAACCGCAGTTCTTGGGAAAAAGTGCCCGGCGCCGATGTTTGGCTCGGTGTCCATATGCCGCATTCGATGCCGAACTGCCTCAGTAAGGAATTTGTAACCTGGTTCGACTTTATTCTTAAAAGCAATAAACCGCCGCTTCCCTGTTTGGGTCCGATCGCCGTTCAAAATGAAAACGGAAAAATCCTGGTTTCCGCCTCTGTTAAATATCACGCAAAGCCGGTAAAAGCTCATCTGCGCTATTCAACAGATAAAGGAGGATATCCGGTCGATAAAAACGGCAAATGGGGAAAATGGAATAATCGGAACTGGAAGTTCTGTGAAGCCAAAATTGCGGACGGAAAAGTCTCCGCCGTTCTTCCCGATAATGTCAAAGAACGCCCGGTGGTCTTCTATCTTGACGCGGTGGATGAATCCGGCAATGTCGCTTCCTCCCATTTCGATCGTGTTGAAAAATGAGTTTGATTGCATTGGATAAAGAAACGGATTAGAGAATGTGCCGATGGAGTGATTATTAAAAGAGAACAGGCTCGTTTGGACGGGCTTGTTCCCAAAATTTTTCCCGTATTTGGGGTATAAACATGCTGCCGAGAAAAATATCTCTGCTTACCTATTTGGTATTTGCGATTGTATTGTGCTCGTTTATTGTTTCCGGGGTTCTTGCGGTTACCAATCGAACGCTGATCAGCAGTATGCTGTTTGAAAGCCAGGATAAGAACTTTTCCGCGCTTACCAACGCGGCGCGGGAAGCCATCGAGCTTCAATTTCGCAATGTAGAAGAATCCATCAACGATAATGTGCGTCTTTTTTCCGATAAAGATTTCCGCGAACGGGGGCGCGCGGAGAAATTGATCAAAGATACCCTCGAACTTCATCCGACGATCTTCGCGTCGGAAATCATCTTTACCCCGGATCATAATAAGGACAGTGCGTTCAAAGCGATCTACGGATGGCGGGAAAACGATTCCCTGAAGATCGAAGACCGGCCCGATCTGAACGTTGATTTTCAGTCGGAATGGTTCCTTCTGCCGATGAAAGAGAAAAAGTCGACATGGTGCGAGCCTTACGTTGATCTGCAATCAAAGACCTTGATGATCACCTATTCCGCCCCTTATTTCAACAGCAAAGGCGAGATCGAAGCGATTATTACCGCAGATATCTCTCTGGAATGGATCGAGAATATGTTGAACCATCTTCCTCTTGGAAAAACGGGAGAGGCGATTCTTTTTTCGCAGACTCAGGCCTTTTTATTCCATGCTTATAATAGTGGAAACAGTGCGTTGTCGGATGCGGAACGGAACAGAATCAATGCCGATAAACTTCTTTTTGATACGCTTGTTCCCCTTTTTGATATGAAAAGTACAGGAAGCGTTCACTTTACCCGTCCGGATAATGATAAGGATGCCTGGTGCTATTATCAGATCCTTCCCAGACATCATTTAACGATCGGGTGCATCATTCCGGAAGATCAGGTCTTTAAACAGGTTCATCAGCTCAATCGCTGGACGCCCGGATTCGCGCTGCTTGCGATTGTGCTCCTCCTGGTTCCTTCCTGGTGGATCGCCCGATCCGTTGCCGCGCCTCTTTCCCGATTGGGAACCGCCGCCGGTGAAGTCGCAAACGGATCATTCGATGTTCCTCTTCCTCAGCATCAGGCCAACTGGGAAATCAACAGCCTGATCGAATCGTTCGATTTTATGCGGAAACGATTGCGGCATTATATCGATGAAATTACGGAATCGACCCGATCAAATGAACGCCTTGCATCGGAAATGAACGTCGCCAAGCAGATCCAGATCGGAATGCTCCCCAAAGATTTCGATTCCGTGCGCAAACTTGGAATAGATCTTTTTACCAGTATGGATACCGCACATGAAGTCGGCGGCGATCTTTACGACTTCGCAATGATCGATGAGGAAAATTTCTATTTCTCAATCGGTGATGTTTCCGGAAAAGGAATTCCCGCCTCTCTCTTTATGGCCGTTGGAAAGACTTTGTTCCGAACGACGATTCTTGCGATCAAGAATCCCGCAGAAGCTCTGAAAAAAGTCAATAATGAACTGATGGATTATAATGAAGCATCCCTGTTTATTACCGTTTTTTGCGGGATCCTGAACATTCGGACAGGACAATTGACCTTTTCCTCTGCGGGCCATACACCTCCCATTTTTATTCGAACAGGAGAAAAACCGGAATTTCTGAAATTGGTTCCCGATTTCCCGTTGGGGATCACGCGGGAAACCGACTACAAAAATTCCGAGATCTATTTGGATCCTGATACCTTCTGCTTCCTTTATACCGATGGAGCGACCGACGCGGCGAATTCCAGTGAGGAGCTCTTCGGCGAAGAGCGTTTGATCAATTCTCTCGCGGAATGCGATTGCTGCAAAGCTGTGGATTATATGGAAAAAGTTCGGGCCGATATCAAAGAGTTTGTCGGCGATGCCCAGCAGTCCGATGATATTACGATCGTCCTGTTTAAATACAAACCGAAATGTATTTGCGATTGACCGTTTGAGATGTTCCACTATGAAAATGAACCGATTTATCGGCGATGCAGAAAGGATTTTTATGAAGAGTACATTTTTTCGATCCCATTTCGTCTTTCGAATTTTTCCGGCGTTTTTGATTCTTTTAATCCTTTTCGGATCTTCGTTTTCCTTGAATGCGAAAGAAGCGGCGTTTGTAAGAATCAGTAAAGAGAATCCGAATTACTTTGAACTCTCCGACGGATCCCCCTGGATCGCGATTGGTGTTAATCTCTGTATTTTGCGCGAATACGAGCCGGGAACCGGTAAGGTCCGAATGGTTGATGATACGGAAGAAGGTCTTCGAAAAATCGAATTCTATTTTCGTAAACTCTCTGAAAACGGCGGAAATTACGCACGAATCTGGTTGGGAAGTCCTTTCTTCGAAATCGAAAGAGATCATCAGGGCAATTACAAAAAAGAAATTCTCGACCGCTTTGCCGCCGTTTTAAAACTCGCCGAAAAATACGGAATTCGTCTGAAATTATGTGTCGAACAATTCCGGCAGATCAATCCGGAAGTGAAGGTGCAAACGCCCCTTTTCCTCAAAAAAATCTATTATACGACGCCTCCTTCGACGGTGGGAGAATTCGTCTCCTCGGATCTTGGCAAGAAGTATTACCTCGACCGCTGCCGTGTATTTGCCGATCGGTTCAAAGATAATCCCTGGATCTTCGGCTGGGAAGTATGGAATGAAGTCAATTGTCTTCCCAGCCATTATAAATGGACGAAAAAAGTGATCGGTCCGCTTCATGAAATGTTCCCCAATCATTTGATCATGCAGTCTCTCGGCAGCTTCGATCGGGAAAACCATACAGAAATGTATGAAAAGATGGTGCAGATGCCGGAAAATGAGGTTGCCCAGGTTCATCGGTATCTGGATCCCGGTGCGCAGCTCGCAATTTGCAAAGGTCCGATGGACAAGTTGGCCGTCGATATGGTCGATCGGCTTCGCTCTTATCATTCCGGTAAACCGATTCTCGCGACCGAGATGGGCGCCGTCAAAAAATCCCATTCCGGTCCCTCCGAACTCTATCCGCTCGACCGCGAAGGAATTCTCTTCCACGATATTCTTTTTGCCCCCTTCTTTGCCGGAGCTGCCGGATCCGGACATTGCTGGCATTGGGAGAGGTATATCGAAAAGAACGATCTCTGGTATCATATCGGACGATTTTCCCGTGCAGTCAAAAACGTTGATCCGATCCGCGAAGATCTTCAGCCGTTCCGATCTCCCTTTGAAGCTCAGAATGCCTCTTTCATGCTTTACGGGCTGAAAGGAAAGACGCAGACGCTGATCTGGATCCGGTCCCAGGCCGATTATTGGAAGACCGAACTGGTCGAAAAGGCCCCCGCGAAAACTTATACCGAACTCGAATTTTCTCTTCCCGGCTGCAAAGCGGATCAAGTCCTTGTCTATGATCCCTGGACCGATCAGGAAGAAACGCTGCCGGTTAAAAACGGATCCGTCCGCATTCCGAAATTCAAGCGATCGATCGTTGTAAGATGGAGCAAGTAATATGCGATAAACGGCAAATAAAAGAGAAGGAGCCGATCCATGCAAATTGAAGCGAAAGAACTTTTGGGGCTTTCCAAAGGATATGAAGAAGCGTCCATTCTGATCGCGGCTGCGGAGCTCGATCTGTTTACCGCGATTCTTAAAGGAAAGCGAACCTCGGAAAGCCTTGCGGAATTTCTGTCCGCCGATCAGAGAGGAATCGATGTCCTTCTTTCCGCTCTGGTTGCTCTGGAGATTCTGGAGAAGTCGGGAACCCGTTTTTCCGTTCCGAAAAAGTATGCGGGCTTTCTCGATTCCCGAACGAAGGAGACTCTTGTTCCCATGCTGCGGCATCGGGGATCCTGTCAACGAAGCTGGTGCCAGCTGGCCTGGACGGTCAAATCCGGTTTTCCCGCTCCTGATTTCAACAGTATTAACGGACCTTTGGAAGATTACCGTTCCTTTGTCCTCGCAATGAATTCGATCGGACAATATATCGCGGGCCCCTTGGTTCAAAAATTGAATCAGACGGGTCTGCTCGATTTTCATCATCTTCTCGATCTCGGCGGCGCGTCGGGAACTTATACGCTTGAATTTCTCGCGGTCAATCCAACCGGAAAGGCGACGATCTTCGATCTTCCGCCCGCGATTCAGGAAGCGAAAAAGAGACTGGGAAATTCCCCTGTTCGCGATCGAATCTTCTATCAGGAGGGAAATTTTTATAAAAACGATTTTCCAGCAAAGGTCGATCTCGTATGGATCAGCGCTATTATTCATCAGCAGGATGAAGCGGCAACGGAGGAGATGTTCCGAAAATCGTACACCGCTCTCGATTCGCACGGTCGAATCGCGATTCGCGATCTGTTCATCAATCCGCAAAGATCCGGCCCGGTCTCTCCCGCGCTTTTCGGAGTAAACATGCTCGTTAATACCGAAAAAGGACGCGTTTACACCGCAAAAGAAGTCTTTCAGATCTTGAAAAAATGCGGATTCAAAAATCCCCGATTCGCAGTGGAAACCGAAGATATGTCTTCGGTGATCGTTGCGGAAAAATAAGTTCTTAATTGGATCAAAAAGGAACAGAAAAATGAAAAAATTTATCCCCCTTCTGTTTGTATTGCTGTTTTTCGCATCGGGAACATCCGCCCCGGCGCAGATCATGGAGAATATTGATCAATGGCTTCAGGATCAAATTCGAAAAGAGGTCAAGGAAAAAAAAGACTGGAAATGGGTTGTGAAAGTCCCTTCGGAAGATCATTTTCCGACCTATTCGATTCGGGTAAACGGGAAAAAAACGGACGTGATCAAATTTCAGGAGATCGCTTACGCCGATCTTCCCTGTTCGGATAAGTTCGAGATTGAAATCACCGCGAATATTCCTTTTAAAAGCGTCGATGTAAGTCCGCACTCTTATAAGCTCAAAGGGAATCTGAACGAAAAATCATTCAAGATCTCTTTGGATCGTCCGCGAAAGCTGATCTTGACCTTCAATAACAATCATCGTCTGTTTCTTTTCGCGAACGGACCGGAGAAATATCCTGCCCGAAAGAACGATTCCGGCGTAATCTTTCTTTCCAAATATCATCCTGATCGGTCCGGGCAAAAAGACGCAACCGCGATCATTCAAAAAGCGATTGACGATACTTCCAAAAAGAAAGAAACCCTGTACATCGGGGAGGGAACCTATCGGATCAATCAGCTTTGGCTGAAAAATAATACTGCTCTGTATCTGGAAAAAGGAGCAGTTCTGAAATTGACGGACGATGAGAAAACGCAGTTGAAAATCAGGGAAAAGAATCTGGAAAAAGGGATTCAGTTTATCGCTCCGATCATGATTTACAAGGCGAACAATGTTCGGCTTTCCGGACAGGGAACGATTGACGGGAACGGCGATTATCTCGCGTTTAAAAACGATTTTACCCGACGGGGATATTACCGGCTCGTCCATATTCTGGACAGTAAAAATGTTGAAGTTTGCGATCTGATCCTGAAGAATCCGCAAAGATGGAATTCCCATTTTGCCAACTCGGAAAATATCATCTATGAAAACGTGAAGATCATTAACAGTATCAATATCTGCAATACGGACGCGATTGATCCGGACAATTCCCGAAATGTGCTGGTGCAGGATGTTTTCGCCTACTCGTCGGACGACAGTGTGGTGGTGAAAACGTCGGCCCGCTGGCATGATTCCAAAAGACCCGAAGAGAGTTTTCTGAAGTCGGCAAATATCACCGCCCGAAATTGCGTCTTCTGGACCAGGGCCAATGCCCTCAAAATTGGAACGGAAACTTTCCGCGATATCGAAAATGTCCTCTTCGAAAATAATGATATTATTAACGCTTATTGCGCGATGACCATTGAACTCAAGGAAGGAAGCAAAACAAACAACGTCCGCTTTTTGAATAATCGGATCCAGAAAATCGGTGATGTTCACAAAGGCCGCATTCTCAATTTCCTTGTAAGGGAATATATCTATTCCTCACAGAAAACGGAAGTGATTGATCGGCCTTCTTACGGACAGCTTACGAACGTTGTGATTCGCGATTTCTTCGCGGAAAGCCAGCCGGCAAGTTCTTCGAAGATCGCCGCTTGCAGCGATACTTCTTTCATAAAAGGAATTCTGTTCGAGAATTTCCGGATCGAAGGAAAGAAGATCGAATCGCCGGAACAGTTCCGATGCAAAGTCGGCAAGTTTGTATCGGATCTCGAATTCAAATAATCAGACCAGACCGCTTCGTTTTCTTGCGATCCATTCCGCGGAGAGCAGGAAAACGATTGCGATAAACATCGGCCAGCTGTCGTAAAGCGTGATCTTTTTGAGCCGTGTTTCTTTCAGATCTTCCCGTTTCTGATCAAGTTCCCTGATCAAGGGTTCAAAGGCTTCCGGCCGGATCGATTTTCCCGACGTGATCGAAGAGAGATTTTCGAGAACGGCGGGGGAGGGCGCCGGAAGATCCAATTCCGGATTCGGAAGATGAACAAGAAATCGGGCCTGAGCCGATCGAATCTCTTTTCCTGCTTTTTGATCTGATACGGTTGCCCGAATCCGGTAATCCCCTTCGGTATTTGTCTCTTTAAATACTCCGAACAGGGCCCCTCCCTCTTTGCTGAGATCGACAGGAGATTCTTTCCCGTCGGGTAAAGTCAATACCGCGCTTATCTGAAGATCTTCTTCTTTTTCCTCTCCTTTAGGACGGTAAAGGACTCGAAAGCCGAGCGGTTCTCCGCCGGAGCAGCGAGTCCGATCGAGTTCTATCGCAAGTTCTCCTTCGGGCAATTGATCCCGCTGCGCGGACCAGAGAACCCATTGTCGCCAAAATTGACGATGAAAGTGTTCCGATCCTTCCATTCTCCATTTCCAGGTCGCATCGGAGGTGATCAGAGATACCCGTCCCAATCCGTAATTTTGCGCAATTAAAAAGGGAAGGGGATCCCGATCGCCGGGACCGGCAAGGGCCCGAACAAGTATTTGTGCGGTTTTTTTTGCTTGTCCCGGAAAATAGATCGAATCCAGACGGGGAAGTTTTTCCCATCGTTCCCGATTTTCTGTCGGATCCGACAGAACCCGAAGGGAGGAGGCAAGATTACCCTGCTCGGTCAATTGGAGCTGATAAGCTCCCCGCCGATGGGTTCGGTTGTTCAAGGGAATATGCTGTTCCAGAAGATCCATATCCTGATCCAGAGGGATTCGTGTATTCGGATTCAGTTCGACGGGAAAGAGGTCCCGTAAGGGAGTATCGGCATATCCGCCCGCCGAAAAAGCGCGGTTCCCCCCGAGAAGGATCAGCCCGGTTCCTTTAGAGACGGAATCGGCAATCGCCGCCATTTCTTCCTTCTTCAGAGCCGAGGAATCGAGATCCCCCAGCAGAATTACGGAATATTTCCCGGATCCGAGTTCCTCCGCAAAGGAAGGACGGGCCGCTGTTGCCTGCGCGATCTGCTCCGCTTCCGTCTTTCCGGTTTGCCGGATTCTTGTATCCGGGCCAGGCCGCCTGTAATCGACGACAAGTTCGGCCGCGGAATCCAGAGCCAACCGCAGATATTTCTGTTCGAATCGACGGGTCCCTTCCAGATAAAGAATATTCAGACCGCCGTTGAGAACCTTAATGATCCGGCTGAATTCATTATTGGAAGTTGATAGTTCATTTTTTTGAACCGGGGAGGAGACCGTTAATTTCCAGTCGCCCGGCGTGTCGGGAATAAAAGAAAAGCGCCATAAAAAACTCTCTTCCCCATCTGATTTCGCCTGAAATGTTTGTTCGGCGATCTTGATCATTTCTCCTCCGGCCTTCTCATAAGAGAGGATGACCGGGATCTCCTGATTCGCAAAACCGGAGATCCGGATCCGACCGGATACGGTCAACTCATTATTCTTGAAAACGCGATCATTTGCGATCAGTTCCGGAATCGCGATATCGCGCAGGGTAATACTGCTGCCCGGATCGCCAAGTTGAACAGTATGGATCGGAATTCCGGCATCCCGAAATCGAAAAGCAATATCCTGCGGTAAAAGAGGCGGGTTCATCCGGCTCCTTTGCGATCCATCACTCATCAGAACAACGGCGGGAATTCGGCGGCCTCCCGCGGCTTGCAGAATCTTTTGCAGTGAACTTCCCAGCTCCGTTTCCTTCCCTTCCGCTTGGCCCGGAAGAAGATCACTCTCTTTTTCATCCAGGCGGCGAAGATCCGAATCGAAAGTAAAAAGTTGAAGGTCAAAGTTTTTGCGAAGTTCGTTCATTGAGCTTGAGCTTTTGTTCAAAGTACTTTTCATTAACTCCCAACGGGACATTTCTCCCTTTTCGTCCCGTATGGACATGCTTTCGGAGGAATCGAAAAGAAAGACCAATGATGCCGGAAGAGGTTGAACGACCGTTAAAACCATCGAGGGCCGGAGCAGTAAAATCCCGAGAAGAAGGATCAGAAGAGATCGAACAGCCGGAATCAAGATCCGTATGAAAAAACGGGAAGATCCCCCCGCCGGCGGTAATCGAAAGATCACCGCCAGAAAAAAAAGAATCAGAAGTCCCGTGATCCAGAAACTTCCAAAAATCGGGGAAAACGTGATCTGCGGCATTTATTTGAGTCCGCTTGCCTTGAGCATAAAGGGAGTAATATCGGTGTTGTCAATATAGTCTCCGCTGAAATTCCAGAATTGAGCGGCCTTCGGATCATTGCCCCGGATATATTTGCTGATCAGATCCGCGCCCGCTCCCTTGATCCAAACCGGAACAAGTGCGTTCGAATGGCTGCTGTATCCGTATTGAACTTCAGGAACGGCCGATTTTCCCTTATTGACGAGCTTTTCATGTTTGAAGAACTGATCTTTATCGCTGAACCCTTTTTTGCCGTCCTGATCTTTCCAGGTATTCGGACCCCAGAGTTGTCCGGTTTCATGATCCGCCGTAATAATCAGAAGGGTCTCGTTCCAATTACTGTACTGATCGACCCAGGCGCAAACCGCGTCAATCGCTTTCGAGAATCCGGTGTGCTCCAGAACTTCCCTTTCGATATCATTCCCATGGTTGGCGCCGTCAATCGCGCCGCCTTCGATCATGAGATAGAATCCTTTTTCATTTCGGGCAAGGAGATTCAGAGCGGCTGTCGACATGGTCGACAGTGTCGGAATCGAATCAAAAGCGGATTCCTTGATCTTCTTATGGAGCAGATCATTTCCTTTTTCATCCGCGGATCCATCGACAGGAGGGATACTGTAATTCGAACGGGCAACTCCGATGAGCCGCTTCGGAAGATCGGCATCCTTCTTATCGGGTGTACACTGCGCCCATTTTTCGAAATCCGCTTTGGTCTCTATAAAGAGGGCATTCGCGAATCCCTGATTTTTGGTGAGTTCCTTCCAGACGGCTTTCCCGCCAACGTATTGATAATCGAGTTTGTCTTCCTCTTTCTGAATGAGGGTTCCTTCCTTATACTGCGGATGTCCGCCGCCGAAAAGAACCGTAATCGGCTGATCCAGAATCATTTCCCGGGCAATTTCCCGATACTGATTCCGGCTGGCTTGATGGGCCATTACCGCGCCCGGGGTCGCGTGCGAAATCGGAACCGTGGTCACCACACCAATCGAGCGGCCGGCGGCTTCGGCGTATTCCGAATACATCTTGAGTTTGGATCCGGCGAAATTCATTCCAATTCGGCCGTTTTTCGTCTTTTTTCCGCTGTTGATCGCGGACGCGCTTGCGGCGGAATCGGTGGTCGTTGTGGTTGCCGTTCCCTTGCGCCCGCCAAGAAGATCTTTCCAGAAAACTTCCGGTAAATAGGCCTGATCTTTATCGGCCTTATAATCTTCTGCGGTAATGGAATAGGTCGTACAGGCAAGATGTTTGGGAAATTTGTGATAGGATTGGGCATCGGCTTTGCCGTATCGCCAGTAGGTTCCCGCAAGATCCGCGTTAAAACCCATTCCGTCTCCGATCATGAGGATTACATTTTTTGCTTCCTGGGCGTACAATCCCGGCAAATTCCCCACCAAAAACAGTCCGAGTACGATCAAAACAGCGGACAAAGATCTTTTCATATAAACTCCTGTAATCTTATTTTTTCTATCTTCCGGAAAGAAACAAACACAGAAGAAAATTTTATCAGATTTCCGATTCGCTGTCAATCATGAAAAATCATTCTTGTGAAAATCTCTGAAAAAGGGCGTGCTTGTAAAATAGAATCAAGTTTTGTATAATCTTGTATTGTATAAATCTCCAGAAATGGACATTGGGAAATGATCGAATGAGAAGAAAGAGAAAAAATATATTCAAGTAAAAATTTCGTTTTCCGCGCAGTAATAGTTCTGATATTAATCGTTTTTTTGTGTCCTGCCCTGTCCGCCGCGGAGACCGGAACAGGCAAGACCGTTTCCTCCGATCCGGAGAAGGCCGATTCCGCTCCGCAGACGGCTCCGCCGACATTCGATCAGCTCAAAGCAAGGATCCGGTCCGATCACCCCCGGCTTTTTATCAATCAGGAGACCCTTCCCCGATTTCGTGAATACGCACAGACTGTCTGTAAAGACCGCCTTGCGAAAATTAAAAAAGAGCTGGATCATGCTCCTTCCGAGATCAAATTGGAATACCGGCTCGATCTTGTCGATATCGTTGACGGTCGAATGGTCTTTAAACGGCCGTTGGGGGATCAGAACGCCGTTCTTTACGGTGTGCGGAATGCGGGCGGGATCAAGGCCCTCGAATGCGCGATTATCTATCTTGCAACCGGCGAAAAAATTTATTTCGAACGGGCCATGAAATATCTGCGTCTCAATATCGAATTCATCGAATTGGCCAAGCGCTCGAAGGTCCTTCCGGAATGGTACCATACAGAACGTCTTTCCGCTCTCATCGCCTGGGACTGGCTTTACAACGAGATGAGTGAGAGTCAACGGCGCGATTTTATCGTTCCCATGCTCGAATATATCGATTTCATGCGTAAGCCGGGCTATCTCTGCAATACAGGCGGTAAAACGACGGGAAATTACGGCGAGGCGGGATTGCGCTGGTTCGCCGGACTGGCCGCTTTTCGATCCGGATATTGCGATGATCTCGCAGAAAATCTCCTTAAAATAGGATATCAGACCGATGTCGATATGATGAACTATCGAGAAGAAACCGCGAGCGGCCGAGGGCTCCTTACCTCCATTACCGCCGGATACAGCTTCGGCGCCTATCCCTGGGCAAGCTATAATTTCCTTCATACTCTCCGGAGCGCCGCCAATTTCGACGGAACCGACCTTTGGAAACAGATGGCCGATTACGGAGACTATTTTTACTGGATGGCGATCCCTTCCGATACTGTTCCAAACCGCTTTCTGGACTTCGGATGGGGCGATGCTTCTCACTATTCCAACGCAATGAACAGCGACTTTATCTATACTCATCTCGCTCAGGCTCTTCATTTTTACGGTAAAAAATCACCGGAACTGGCGCAGAGGATTCGGGCGGTCATTGAGACCCTGCCGGAAAAGTCCCGTGTATTCCAAGGAACAAAAAGCTATCCTTACTATCCTTTTATTCTCTTCGACTTTGATCCCAATGTCAAAAATCAAAGAACACCGAAAGAAATTCTCGGCGGACAAATCGCTCAATTCTTTCCCTCTTACGGCCTGATGAATGTTCGATCCGGTCTCTCTTCCGGCGATACATTCGCCTCTTTCAAGGCGGGCGCAAAAAACGACGGCCATCAGCATTTCGATGAAAATACTTTCATTATCCATAAAAAGGGATTTCAGGCTCTTGATACAGGGACTCGGGGACAGGCGCGGCAGCATTTGATCTATTACCCGCAGACGGTCGCGCACAACGGCATTCTGATCCGCATGAAAGAGGAACCTCTTGCCTGGTCTTGGTATCCCGCCAACGCACCGAAAATCGATCAAAAGCCATTTGCCGACGGCGGTCAAAACAGAAAAATAAAGACCAAATCTCTTGGATTCGAACAGACAAAATGGTATGCGGTTTCCGCAGGCGATGCGACTCAATGCTATTCAAAAGAAAAATGCACCGAAGCCGTTCGATTTTTTGTTTTCATTTCGCCCGATTATTTTGTTGTCTATGATCGCGTTAAATCCGTAAAACCGGATCAGGAAAAAGTCTTTCTTCTTCATACGCAAAATGAACCGCGGGAAGAGAATCATTGTTGGCGAAGCGACGCAGGGGATGGATCTCTCTTCCTCCAAACGCTCCTTCCAGAAGCGTGTTCGGTAAAACGGATCGGCGGACCCGATCATGAATTCGAAACCAACGGCGTCAATTATCCTTTGCCAAATGCGGACACTGAAAAACTCTATAAATCCGTAAACTGGTTCGGCCGATGGCGGCTTGAGATCACCACGAAAGATCAAACGGAATACGTTCGATTCCTTCATCTGATTCAGGTCGGTGATAAATCAATGATTCAACCGGTTCCTGCTGTCCGAATTGGCGATTCTTTTCGGGACGGCATCGAATTTACGACAAAAGAGAAATATAAGATCACCGTTCTGTTTACCCGAAAAGGTTCCCCGAAAGGAAGTATTCGGATCGTTGATGATCAGGGAAAACGGATCATCGAAAAGAAATTCTTCGAATCGAAGAAAGAAAACGAAGATCGCAAATAAATCAGAATTCCTCATCAGATCAGATGATCCTATAGAGAAAATAAGGAAAAAATATCATGAAAATGTCAAAATTGTTTGCTGTGCTGATGATTTCGCTTTTGTGCGGTCTGTTTTCGAACACACGGTCTGTTTTTGCCAATGATGGAAAAAAGGAAGCGAATACCCGATCGCTTCGAGCGCGCCGGATCATTGCCGGACTGGAGAATCGCCCGAACTTCTGGCGCGTTCGTACAGAAGAGATCATTGATCTTTGCCAAAATGTTCGAAAGGGGAAAGCGGAGAAAATCGCGAGCACTCCAGCCGGACTCCCTGTTTACGCCGTCTTTTACGGGAACTTTTCCGAACCGGTCCCGCAAAGCAACTGGTCGGCGGCTTCTTCGTCGAGTACCTGGAAATCGTATTACACCAGATCCGGTCTGCCGCAGACTGTTCTGTTTTGCGCGGGTATTCACGGCGCGGAAGCGGAAAGTGTTGCGGCGGCCGTCAATTTGATTCAAATGATGGAGACGGGCAAAGATTTTCGAGGACAATCCGATCCCGAACTCCTTAATCTGATCGCTCAATATCGGCTGATCATTATTCCCTGTGTCAATATGGACGGTCGGGCGATTTCTCCGGATCATTTGCGAAAAACGTCCTATGAGGACTTTCGTAAAGCCTCTCAGGGCGAATGGCCTGATGGCAGTCCGATCCAATGGCGCGAAAGCAAGGAGTATTTTCCGCTTCCGCTGAATAAGGTTTCCTGGCCGGGCGGATATCCGAATTCGGAAGGATTCAATATCATGCACGATGCCTGTCCCGGCCATGTCCGGACCGCGGAGGCAAGAGCTCTTCTTCAGCTCACGGAACGTTGGAACGTCGATCTGCTCCTCAACGGACATTCGTGTGAAACGGCTCCTTTTATGCTGCCGCCGTCCGCACTGAATTATCCGGCGCATGTTGTTCGCGGAAACGATCTTACTGTTAAGGTTAATGAGGCGATTTGCGCCGCCGGATTACGTGAATCGGCATCGAAGAATCCGAAGAACGGGAATACATTCAATTTGAACACGCTGGCAACCTTGGCGTCGGGCGCACTTTCCTTGACTCTTGAATGCAGTGTTTCCTGCAATTATCCGCCGAAGAAACCGTATTCGTATACATTCGATCAAATGATGGCTCCGAATTTTATTGCGTTGAAGACACTTTTAAAAGACGGACTTCGTGAACCATTCGTCGATCGTGCAAAGCTGTTTAAGTGATATTTTCAATCCGCGGATACACCCGACAGCCAACCGCAAGCCCGTAATGAAGTG
>JAUNSU010000193.1 GCA_030539035.1 Planctomycetia bacterium | reverse complement strand
AGTGAATTTTAGCCTTGTTTTTACGAGATATTTCCTTAAGTTGCGACGTATGGTCATCTTGACCGCTTCGAAAGATGTTAAATCCCTAAGTCTGTTGTGATTCGAATCACAACGTTTTTATGAAATTTTGGGTTCTTTTTGCACTGCGCTTACAGTACTCGGGGGCAAACCGTGTTCCGGTATAGATATTTTTCTCCACCTCCCCGGGTTAATCGGTGATTGCGTTTTTTATAAATTCATCGTTTATCGCAGAGGGTGCAGGCGCCTCCGCTAATCACTAAACGATAATCACTAATCACTAAAAACTATTCAGATGGTTTACAAAATATTTGCGCGCCGGAGCGGAACAGACTTGCATAAGGCCGATCTCATTATTATAATGGTCTTATGAACCGTGTGAATTCGTTTTCAATCAATGTTTATTTTTGAAGAGAGGATCGTAATGCAGAAAAAAATGTTTTTGGCCCTTCTGGTTCTTGGATGCGCTGTTCTTTGCGGATCTCAGGCTTTTGCCGATACGGTGAAAATCGTAAACCCCTGGGCAGTGGAAGCGGAATCAAACGGTGTTCGCGCCGTCTTCGATGTCCCTGTTCCGAATATCTGTGAGGCAACGGATCAAACCGCTTCCATTCCTCCCTTCCGTTTTAATAAATCCGGATGGCAGCAGGGCTATGCCCTTAAAGGCGTCAAAGCGATTGAATGCTCCGTTACCGATGCCGTTGATCCCGCTTCCGTTCAGGTTAAATCGGTTAAAAACGGAAAGATCTATCTCGCGGACAAAGATTACAAGATCAATAATTGGGGCTGTATCGGAACCCTTGAAGGCGGATCCCTGATCAATGCGGACACACCGTTTGCCATATCCTATCGATACGCCAAGATGCGGATCGATTCGATCGTTCGGAACGCCGAAGGATCCCTTGCGTACCTTGCCGGAGAACCGCATGCCGTCAATCCCGCACAGCCGCAGATCTCCGCCGATCAGAAAAGAATCGCGAATATCTGGATCCCCGGCCGAATCTCGGAATTAAACGACGATCTGATCTTTCTCATTCAGCCAAAAGGAAACAAAGCGAAATCCCCGAAAAAAGATCCGGTCGCGAAAACGCTTGTTCCGAAAACCTGGAAAAAACTGATCGAAGGAAAAGAAGTTCGGATCCTCGCCTGGGGCGACAGCGTTACCGCAGGCAATTTTCTTCCCCAAAAAGATAAATGGCAATTCCAATTCGCCGATCGACTTCAAAAGTTGTTTCCAAACGCGAAGATCACTCTGATCTCCGAAGCCTGGGGAGGAAGAAACAGTGATTCCTATCGCCGCGAACCGAAAGGAAGTCCCAAAAACTATGAAGAAAAGGTCCTTGCCGTCAAGCCGGATTTGATTGTATCCGAGTTTGTCAATGATTCGGGAATGTCGATCGATCGTGTTCAGATCCGATACGGAGAAATGCTCAAAGACTTTCAGAAGAACGGAATGGAATGGATCATCTGCTCGCCGCATTATGTTCGGCCCGACTGGATGAAGTTTACCGGCAATAAGAATCTGGATCAGGATCCGCGTCCTTATGTTGCCGGAATTCGCAAATTCGCCAAAGAAAACGGAGTCGCTCTTGCCGATGCGTCTCTTCTTTACGGACAGCTTTGGCGGGAAGGGATCCCTTACCATACACTCATGGTCAACAGCATCAATCATCCCAACGCGTTTGGAATGAAGCTTTTCGCCGATGCTCTGATGGAACTGTTCGGCGAATGAAATCGATGAAGATTATTCCTGTTCCAGAATTTCCGCGGTAAGGAGTTCGTAATCTTCCGCGCCGTTTGAAGAGGGCGCATACTTGAAAATCGAATGTCCGAAGCTCGGCGCTTCCGCCAGCCGGACATTCCTTCGAATTTTTGTATTAAAGACCGTTGCCCCGGACCAGGAATTCGAAGTCTCTTTTCCCTGTGCGAAAAAAGCGAGAACATCTTCGGCAACCTCTTTCGCAAGCGTTGTTCCTTCATACATGCAGAAGATCACTCCAGAAACGCGCAGGCCCTTATTGAGGCGCTTGGCGACCAGTTCGATCGTTTGGAGCAGTTTACTCAATCCGTGAAGCGCGAGAAAATGAGGCTGAAGCGGAATAAACACTTCCTGCGCCGAGGAAAGGGCGTTCAGAGTTAATACACCCAGCGACGGCGGGCAATCCATAATGATATAATCGAATTCCATATCATCGCTTGCCAGTTTGTCGCGCAGGATCATTTCCCTGCCCGGAATGCTCGCAAGCTGAAGTTCAACGCCGGCAAGATCCAGATGAGCGGGAATAAGCCAAAGATTCTCGTCGATCTGCTGCCGCACATCTTTGAGTTCCTTATCCTCGACAAGGACATCGTACAGCGAGGGAAATTCCACTTGCGGTTCCAATCCGAAATGAAGGGTCGCGTGTGCTTGCGGATCCAGATCGATGAGAAGGACCCGTTTCCCCTTCAGGGCAAGCGCGGCGCTGATATTCACAGATGTCGTTGTTTTTCCGACACCTCCCTTTTGATTCATAAATGCAATGCGGCGCATGGAAATCCTTTCCTGTCAAGAAGTATAAAATTCGCGGATTCGCGAGATCGATTCAAAACCGCCCAATCGGAGGCAATCTTTGATACAGCAAAGCGCGGGATGATCCTCGGCGAGGATCTCGTATTTTCGTTTTACAGAACCGACGATGTAATCGAGTCCAAGCGGCATTGCGAGGGTGAGAAACGCACTCTCCAACGGACTTTTTACCGTCGATCCGCTTTTTGTTTTCGGAGGAAGCATTACGGTAAAATTACTTAAACCGACGGAAAAATGAACTCCCTTCATCTCTTCGCAGTCCCGGATCATTTGCATCGCTTCGAGAAGTCTTGCGAGATTGTTCTCGAAATCGCTTCCGATCGGCGCGATTCCCGGATCGAAGATCATGTCGTCGTTCGGAATATTATAGTACTTGGCTCGGCTGAAAAGATCCCAGGCTGCGGTAAAGGTCTCTTTCGCAGTTCGGGCCGGACCTTCTTCCTTCTCCTCATTGATATATTCCGAGATCAAAAGAATCGGACGAAAAGGACGGATCTTGTAAAGTTCGAACATTTCCGTCCGCAGGGGAGAGATCGAATTGAGGATCGGTTTGCCGAACTCGCCGCTGTAAGCCTGAAGACCGGCTCGTGCAAGATCCAGATCCGGACTGTCAATCGAAAGCGGGATCTTAACCGACTTCTGAACAAGATCAACGACCTTGCTCATCATGTGCGCATCCCGGCTCCCCACGTTGACGTCAATATATTTCGCTCCGTGCGATTCCTGAAATTGGGCCAGCTCGCAAATTCCGTCCCAATCTTCCGATGTATAGTATTCCTGAGTCGATGGAACGGAATCGTTCAGTGATTCTCCAATAATGTTAAGTCCGGCGATCGGCATGATTTTACTCCTCTTTCTGGGCCAATAAAATTTTCAGAGGATTCAATTCTACCCCGTTTTGAATTTTCTGTCAACGTTGTTTTCTCTTTATTTTCGATCTCTTTTTCCAGAATCGCGCGGAGTATAAAGTAAACATTGGACGCATATCAGGTGCAGAAACCGCCGCAGCCTGTTCGTAAAGCCGCACGGATGCCGAAGTTCTCATTACAAGAATCATTAATATCATAAGGTTGGGCCGAAACTGTTCCCTCTTCACTTTTCTAATGCTTTAGAGAACTCTTTAATTGAAGAACAATCTAAAGTAGCCGCAATCAAGGATTCCAAAACAATAGGATCCTGCTTTTCACGGATTGCCTCGCACAAATCCGGAGAAACCTCAGAAAAACGTTTTTTCAAGACAAAAATAATGGATCTCGCTATTCCTTTGACATATCCTTCGGCATATCCTTTCAAATAGATCTTATCTGCGACTGATATAAAAGCCATCTTGTCCTCCTTATTAAAATGAATAGTGTTTCCTATTTCATGTATTTCTTCTTTCTTAATATACTGACCGTTTTTAGCAACATAAAGAAGAATGGTTCGGATTAAGTCCCTGCCAAACTGCTGATCTTTATAAGGTTGAGACAGAAAGCCAGTCCCGTTTTCACTTTTCTAAAACTTTAGAGAACTCCTCAATTGAAGAACAATCTAAAGCAACTACGAGCAAGGATTCCAAAACAATAGAATCCTGCTTTTCACGGATTGCCTCGCACAAATCCGAAGAAACCTCAGAAAAACGTTTTTTCAAGATAGAAATGATGGATTTCGCTTCTCCTCTTGCTTCTCCTTCGGCAATTCCTTCGGCAATTCCTTCGGCTTTTCCTTCCAAATAGATCTTATCTGCAACTGATATAAAAGCCATCTTGTCCTCCTTATTAAAATGAATAGTGTTTCCTATTTCATGTATTTCTTCTTTCTTAATATACTGACCGTTTTTAGCAACATAAAGAAGAATGGTTCGGATTAAGTCCCTGCCAAACTGCTGATCTTTATAAGGTTCCAATTTGGAAAGAACTTCTTTCGTCGTGTAAGCGATATCTTTTTTAAAAATCCCTTGCATGATTTTTAAACCAAGATTCAAGGCTGGATAATTCTCATCATTCGGTAAATGATCCTCTTTAATCGACGCAAGATCAAAAAGAATCGGCGAAAGATTCAGTAAATACGGACTCGCGTCCAAAGAGTCCATCGATAAATCGACCAGATTCCTTGGAGCAGAAAAACGCCTCTTCCCTTGATGAATGATGAAGGGAATGACCGGCGGTATTTTTACATCTTTACCTTTTCGAGTTTTCTTTTTTCCTTCTTC
>JAUNSU010000063.1 GCA_030539035.1 Planctomycetia bacterium | reverse complement strand
TCCGAGCGCTGGGACGGTGCCCATCTTGGGCACCCGGCGGCGAAGCCGCCGTTCTCCGCAATAGACGTGGAGTTTTTAAAAAACGCAATCTCCCATTCCCCCGGGGAATTAGAGAAAAATAAAGATACCGAAAAAGGTGGACCCCGGGCACCGCCCCAGCGCTCTGCTTCAAACCGTGTTCCGGGATCGATGTTTTTTCTACTTCCCCGGGTTAATGGGAGATTATCTTGCAGGCAAATTCCAAGGTTTTCAAAGAGCCCCTCGGCGTTGCCGATCGGGAAAGGGCGGCCGAAAGACCAGCATCGAAGATGCGGCACCATGCATAACCCCATGCGCAAGCATGGGGTATAGACCTCATGATCCAAGAGCATCGGAGATGCGGCACAATAAAAAAGAGAAAAACAAAGATCTTTGAGAAGAGTTCGAATCCCAACGTTTTTTAGAGATTTTAACCCCATTACAGAGCGGCGGCGGAGCCGCCTGGGGTGATGTAAATTCCCTAAAACCGTTGTGATTCAAATGACAACGATTTTAGGGAATTTTGGGTTCTTTTTGCACTGCGCTTACAGCGCGCTGCTTTTTGAGGGGTCGTTGACCCGGGGTGCCGCACAAACATTTCATGTTTGTGCTCTGCCCCTGGCTGGAAGGCACTGCCCCTATCGGGGCGCTGATTATCGGCGATTCACAATCGTGTTAAGTAAAGACCTTTTGATGTTCGAGTAAAATATTTTTCTTCAAAATCCAAGTAAAAAAATAAGCCGTTATTCGAATCTCAACACTTTTTAGAGATTTTACCCTTTCACAGAGCGGCGGCGGGGCCGCCGGGTGCCCAAGATGGGCACCGTCCCAGCGCTCGGGTGCAAACCGTGTTTCCAAATCTACGTTTTTCTCGGATTCCCCGGGTTAATGGGAGATTGTGTTTTTTATAAATTCTACGTCTATCGCGGATAGCGGCGGCGGGGCCGCCGGGGATAAGCGAGGATGCTTACCCGTCCCGGCGTTCGGATTTCCACCGTGTGTCAAATCAATTCCATTAAAAATGTAAAATGTTATTTTTCTGTCAGTTCACGAAGTGCGTTCAAATGATCAAGAAATTCCCTTTGCGTTAAAATCGTAAGCGTTGGATCGATTTTGCCTTTAACGTGTGTTAAGGTGTATCCCTTCGTCGCTGCAAGCGCTTCACGAAATTCTTGACTCGCGTCAAATTTTGCTCTGTATGCCCTTGCGATCTAAAAACAATATTCCTCCGAACAACGAGGATAGGCAGTTCCTAACCAGTACAGCGTCTGATCCCTGTGCCAGCGAGTGCATAACGCAACATGATTTCCCTGATGATGCGCTGTCGCTCCACTCAATAAACAAAACCGCTTCTGCATCTCAATATCCTGAAATTTCAACGCTTGAAGAAATCCTTCAATCGAATAACATTCCATACCATCAATATAAAACGGCGGATCGACCCGATGATAATTACTCAAGACATTGGCAGGATACATTCCCTTTGCTATAATATCAATCGTCTTCTCCTCTTCATTAATCGTATTGATCGGTGCCTCACGCAAAAGACGCTCTTCCCTTTCTTTCGCACGTTGTTCTGCCTCGATTCTATTTATTTCCTTTTGTGCCGCACGATTCGCCTTAACCGCTTCTCTATCGGCAGGATCACTCCCGGCAATCTCTGTAAAAGCCGCTCTCGCAGCCTGTCGGATCTCCTCATTCTCATTATCAAAAAATGATTTTACAGCGCCAAGACAGGACTTGTCCCCGTTTGCAGCAAATACTTCCAACCAGTACAGAATCGATTTTCGTTCCATTTGTGGAAGAACCGCAGACACATTTTTCAGTTTTACCGTTCCGGTATTCTGATCCAAATCACAAACGAGTCTATTCAAAAAAGTTGTCCATGCAACAACAACATTCGGATCGTTTTCCGCTTTAAGAGCATTTACCCAAAGCGCCAAACAGTCGAGTTTTTCCTGTTCGCTGTTTATAATCAAACTTTCCGGGAGTGAAGCCGTTAAATTGTCTATATACCGGACCTTTTGTTCGGAATCCGTCAATTGAAGTAATTCTTTTAAAGTCTCTTGATTATTCATGATCATTTATCCTTTTTTAATGTTGTTCATATTTCGTAAATTAAACTTTTTTACGGAACAGCGCGGCGGGCCTGTGTCCGGCTTCACTTGTCATTTCCTTTGTCTTCTCGACGAACGGAAGCATCTTCCTCCGGAAATTCGCCGGGATCTCCCGGGTGTTCATTATCTTTTCATGAAGATTCTGAAGTTCCGAAAGCGTAAACAACGTCGGAAGAAACGCGAACGCAAGCTCTGTGCGGCCCAACTCGCTGCGAAGCTGAAAAATGGCCGTCGCAATAATCGCCGCATGATCAAAGGCCAAATGCGGCACATCATCGCCCGGAATAATCTCAAATCGAAATATCCCGAAACTCGAATAAACCCGAAGCGTCTCCGTAAACTTTACGTCCTCCATCTCCAAATGAATCTGAAGCTGATCTCCGTTCAATGTATAGGAAAGATCAAACCAGCGCGCGTCCATCGCATCGTCGCCGAACATCAGCTGACTGTCGTCCCGGCCAACGATCGAAAGAAACGCATTGGAAAGGATCCAGCCCCGCGGATCCCGATTCGGACCGCTGAAACACCCCAGCGGAAAAAGTGCCATTGTATTGAGTCCTGTCTCCTCGAACAGTTCCCTTTGGGCACAATGCTCGACCGTTTCGTTTTTGCGAAGGAATCCGCCGGGCAAAGCCCATCGATTCATAAAAGGATGCTCGCCGCGTTTGATCAAAAGAATCGATAGATGCTGCGATTGATCCTTTCTGTAATTTTCCGATTCCTCTTCCCGTCGAAGTGTGATCGCCGCAATGTCCGTCGCGACCGAGGGCCGATCGTATTTTTCAATATTGTATGCCGAAAGAAAGACCTGTTCGTCGGCACACTCTTCCTTGTGTCCTTCATAGTGCCGCAGAAGCTCCTCCTGGGAACGACGCGAATAAAACAAAGGAATCACTCCGTTTACAAAATCGGCGCCGCGCAATGTAAGGATCAGTTGACCGTTGATCTCTTCCATGAGGCCCCTTTCCTTGACGAATTTCGTCTCCTCTTCGAAATACTCCGGAAACTTCACGCCGAATCGTTTTTCAAACGCCGCGTAATCGATGAATCCGAAATAGAACGCAACAGAGACCATTTTCGCGATCGTCTCCTCTTTCGGAAGCGGATAAAAATCCTGAATCGGAAGCCGATTTTCGTCGATCGCCTGAAGGTAACGATCCATTTTCTTGGATACGGCCCCTTCGTTGTAAGCGAGATAATCCGTTCCGAACGACTGAGCGCCCAGTCCCATTCCGACATACGGCATTCCTTCGATCACACGTTTGGTTAAATAATCACTGGTTCCGTAATTATTCGGAAGACGGCTGAACGTATTCTTGCCGGCATTCGCAATAAAACCGTGATCGATCAGAGACCGGTACGCGAGCCGATACTGTCTCATCGCTTTGTAGAGGGAAACGCCGCCGGATTCCGATTCGATTTTGGTTCCTTTATACCGATTCCGGTAGAGTGTGATGAACTCCGGATTCAGATCGATCGCATACTGAATCGTATTATGCAGATCGAGATCGCTTTGATGCAGGAATCCGTACATCAGATCGACATTGAATCGTTTGAATCCGCATTTACGGATGTTCCGGACCGCCTTTTTGTAAAGGGACGCAGTTCCTTCGCGCCCGAGTTCGATGAGGAGCTGATTGGAAACGGTCTGGATTCCCATACTGATTCGCCGAAATCCGAGATCGAAAGCGGCTTGAATCTTTTCGGGCTCACGGGCCGCGATAAGAGGCGTCGTTTCGATACTTCGTTCGACGGAATCGGATACATTAAAGGAGTCGAACAGGGCATGATGGATCTTTGTGAGGTTTTCGATCGACAGTTTCAGGGGAGTTCCGCCGCCGATATCGAGTCCAATGACCGGTTTATTTCGCAAAAAGGCCGAATACATTTGGATTTCGCGAAGGAGATAATCGGTATATCGGTTTTCGATCTCGTCGGAAGTTTTATCGAGAACGGTATATTCGCAGAACCGGCAGCGGCTTTGGCAGAACGGCACATGGACATAAAGGGCCATTTCGGGCGTATTCAGCCAATTTTCCTTTAATGTCTGTTCGATTGCCGCGGGATCGGTAAGGCGATACTGTCGAAAAGATCCCGGTGTCAAAGGATATGCTGTATTGGCGTAATGGTGGTAGAGCAAACCGGTTTCGAATACTTTTCGCGGATCCATGAGAGCCTCCGAGGTTAAAATTATTAAAGGGACCTGATGTGTTTTTACCTTACAGTTATTATCAAACTGATATTAACATTATTACATAAATTTTACGACTGTCAAGCGAGATTTTTTTCAAAAAGGGAAAAAATGGAAAATAATGTGAAAATCAACGGTTTTTAGAAATTTTATTACTTCACTTCCCTGCGGCGCAGCCGTATACGGAAGGCAGTCGTCCCCGAAGTCCCAGCCTTCCTTTTTGAAACCGCGGATCTTCACGGATAACCATGGATGTTCCTTTTATTAGTGATTAGCGGGGGATCAGCGCCGGTAACCGGTCGCAAGCCCGTAATGGAGTGAGCGAAGCGAACGGAATTAGGGAATAAACCGGGAATAAATTTTGCCGGATCATTTTTTTATCGCGCAGCGGCGCGGCGGACGCGGCGGGATAGTTCGAAATGCCGGGCCTCATGAAGTAATAAGGCGAAGAATCTTTTTGTTGGGATTGTGAAGAAATTGTGTTTGTACGGCTTGGCTCTTTTTAAACCGCAGATTTACGCAGGGGGGACAGAGATTTTTTGTCCCAGCTGTCTCAGTCGTCTCAGAAGTCCCAGCCTCCTTTTTTGAAATCACGGATGGTCTTTTGAAAAACCAATGTTTTTGAGAAGACCGGGGAAGTCGTCCCTGGGACCGCAGGCTCTTATTCCCCGGGTTAATGGGAGATTGTGCTTTTTATAAACTCCACGTCTATCGCGGAGAGCGGCGGCGGGGCCGCCGTGTTCCGGAATCGAAGTTTATCCTTTATTATCCTTTATCGTCAAATAAATTATCCGACGAAATAGAGATAGGCGGCGATAATGCCCAGAAGGACAAAGATCGAAGCGAGTACGTCTCGATAGTTCCAGGTGGATCGCGTCGCTTTCCGCTGTGCGTCCGTTGTCGTTGCAAATGTTAATCCCTCTGTCTTCTCCCGTTCCGGCGGAGACGTCAGCCGGCTGATCAACGGCATCGATACCATACATACTGCAAAAATCATCAGACTGTAGTACTGGAAATAGACATTATTGACAATCCAACAGAGACTTCCGTCCGGGAAATCGACGCCCATCGTTATCAAGGTATCGATCACCAATCGAAACAGTCCGAGCGCAAATCCGATCAGAAGTGTCCAAACTGCACCGGGTGCGTTGGCCCTTCGCGAAAAGACACCGTACAAAAAAACAGCAATAATCGGCGGCGCAAAATAGCCTTGGACCGATTGCAAATAATCGTAAAGCCCGTTCTTCCCCTGGATGATCGGGATCCAAGCCAATCCGATAAGAACCATTACCGCGGTCGCCGTTCGTCCGATCCAAACAAGCTGACGTTCAGAAGCCCCTTTCCGGATCTTCTGATAAAAGTCCATCGTGAACAGGGTCGCGCTTGCGTTAAAAACACCGGCGAGCGAACTCATCAGAGCGGAAAGAAGACCGGCAACAACGATTCCCCGAATGCCCGGCGGAAGAACTTCCCGAACCATTATCGGAAACGCGCCTTGACATTCCAAAATCACCGGAACAATCGATCCGTCCGCTCCTTTCTGAACCATTTTTGAGACCCCGGCTTCTCCGTAAAAGGCCAGCGCAAAACAGATCATGCCGGGTATAATGAAAATAAAGACCGGAAGAAGTTTGAGATAAGCGGCAAATATCGATCCGCGGCGCGCTTCCCTTTCGTTCTTTGCGCTTAATGCCCTTTGAACAATATACTGATCGGTGCACCAATACCACAGTCCGATAATCGGGGCACAAAACAGCATTCCGATCCAGGGATAATGCGATCCCTGCGATCGGTCTTTAAAGTACCACGCCTGCCGTACAATTTTTCCTTCCGTTTTTTCTTTTGATACGGAATCCTCAGCGGACGGGGAAGGTGCTCTTTCGATCACCGGACACCATGTTCCTTCGATACCGGCGGGCAGGAGCGGTTTCCATAAGTTGAACATATCCCTTCCTTCCGCCTTGTTGGCACAAACGGCGCGAAGATTCTTCCATCCGGCGCGAATGGATCCGTCGCCAGAATCGTATCGACCCAGGGCCATTAACCCGAACAAGGTAACAAGGATCGATCCGAGAATGAGAATAAAGGTCTGAACAGATTCCGTATAGGCAACGACCTTCATGCCGCCGAGCATGGTATAGAATCCGGTCAGTACGATTACGAGGACGGACCCGATCCAAAAGCTGTCGAATCCGAAGAGGTGCCAATCGGGGAGCAGGACCTTAAAGACGATTCCTCCGGCGAAGATTCCGACCGCGATTTTGGTCACCACATAAGCGACCAGGGAGATAAGAGAGAGGACCCAGCGCGCCGCAGGAGAAAATCGCCGTTCGAGAAATTCCGGCATAGTAAAAACACCGCTTCGAACGTAGAACGGAATAAAGACCCATGCGAGAACGAGGAGACACCATGCGTGAAGTTCGAAATTGGCCAGAGTAATCCCTTCCGATGCACCGCTTCCAGCCAGTCCGACCAGATGTTCCGAACCGATGTTCGACGCAAAAATCGAAGCGCCCACGATGATCCATCCGAGAGAATGACCGGCCAGAAAATAATCGCCGGACGTATTCTTTGATCGAAGGATCAAAAAGACGGCGAGTCCGAATATCAAAAGGAAATAAGCGGCTAAAACGATCCAATCGATCGGCGCGAGCGCACTTGACGCAAATAGTGGAATATCAAAAAACATATTCACTCAAATCCTCATTCGCAGTTTACAGGGACAGATTTTCTCCGCCGGCGATTGATCCCATTGCTCCCCAGACGCCGAAAGGACTTTTTCCCGTCGGTTCCGTACTGATACTGGTGGAACTGGATCCAATATCAACTGTTTCCGGAATAAATTTGACGGCACCGTCGGCAAAAAGGACGTTAACGCCGCCGCTGTGATTACTGCTTGTACTGTAAATTCCTACGTGTTTTGATTCCGTTCCGATTGAACAGCTTGGAGAGTTGGGGGGAAGAACCGTCGAAAAATAAGTAGCGCCGGGCCGTCCGTATGCGATCATGTATCCGCGCGTTTGATCACCGACCGCAGTACCGGAAACATAGACCCGATTATCATCCGTATCGATCACCGCAAGACAGGACGCCGGTTTAATATCGGGCGTACTGTAAGCGATTCCCCCCTTGATCTTATTGGTTTTCGATTTTTCCCCGACAATGGTTTCGGAAACTGCGATCGTATTGGATGTTCCGTCCAGCAGACTGGCCATATTATTCCAAAGGGCCTTACTGGTCGCGGAATTTGTATACGCGATTCCGCCGGGAAAAAATCCCCGTTTATTCTGGCTGCTTTCGGAAGTTTGCACCAGGGCATCGCCCATTGATCCGACATAGTTGACCGTACTGGAACTGGTTGCGACACCGTAAGAACCGAATTGAGAGTTCGGATCGGAAGGACAATAGGCGTAATTGATATGTCCAACCAGGGAAGAGTGCCAAGCATGCGGCCAGCCTAATCCGTTGTTTGCACTGATAAAAGATTCATAGCGCGCCTGCTGTTCCACAAAAGGAAACAGAGGAACATGAAAGCTGATCACTCCCCAGGAATAGGAGTCAAGAGATGCAACGAAAGTTGCTTCATAGATATCTCCGCTTCGCGCCGCCATAAAGGAATTATGGGCGTCGTGGTAATTATGAAGTCCGATTCCGATCTGCTTGAGATTATTCGTGCACTGCATTCGCCGGGCTGCTTCCCGCGCCGCCTGAACTGCGGGTAAGAGCAGACCGATCAGGATTCCAATAATCGCAATCACGACCAAAAGTTCCACAAGGGTAAATCCACAGGCTTTGAAAAAGCGTTTTAAAAAATCGCCATTTTCTCTCCCCCCCCCAGATTGATAATTCACAAAATTTTCCATTTTTTTATTCTCCTCTTGTAAGAATAGGATCTTAAATCCCTGAATTTAAGACAGACGAACACACTCGCTATTATAATCAGTTTAAACGAGAATGTCAAGAAAGAACCTGGGAATTCCCAGCAAATCCCACCTTCTCATCCTTCGCAAACAAAAGGATAATCAAAATCAAGGTCCTGTCAAGTTAAAATGGGGAGGTAAATCTGCGGTTTCAAAAACCTGCTGGCTTTCAGTACAAGGGAATTAAATTTACTATAATATGTAAATTCACTATTTTGACTATTTATTTTGGATATTTTTGGAAACTTTGGTTCTTTTGAAAAAATACGCTTGCAATGCACCCTTTTTCATGGTAGAATATTTAACGTTCCTGATGAGCGCGGTGGTTTTCGGATTCGCTTCCGGTGGAGTCGATACTGTTGCCCGTAGGACACCTGTTTTAATGAGACCTGTTTGGCGTATAGCGTTTTCGGACCATTTTTCGTAAGTGGAGAAAACGATCATGTCTGCAGAATCTCCAGGTATCCGCACTTTAAACTCGGGCTCCCAACAAGTTTGTTAATCATCGTTGTTTATCAGGAATTTTTTTATTCTCTTTTCTTTTTTCTGCTTGACGGAAATTTCTTCCCGATATAAAATGTTTCTGATATCCGGGGAAATATCAAAAGGAAGGCTCTTCCGGTTCGATGTTGTTTCTGCTTTCATTACTCTGCATATATTATTATATTGTAAAAGACGGGAAATTTGCCGATGATGGATCCTTTTTTGATGGAAGAAAATCTGGAAAAATGGTTTACTTTACATCCGCAAAAAACCGTTCTCGGGTTTTCCGGCGGGATCGACAGCGCATTATTGGCCCAAGCGATGGTTCGAGCGTATGAGAAAAAAATCCTGCCGGAAATTCTTGCGATTTTCGCTTCTTCTCCGACAGGAGGGGGATCTTTGCCGGAGGAGGTTTCCGCGCTTGCAGCGGAAATCGGGATTCCTTTACAGGTTCTGGAATCGGAAGAGCTCAAGGATCCGGAATTCGCGCGAAATGATGATCAAAGGTGCTATTATTGCAAGCGGCATCGATTTTCCCGAATGCTCGAAATTGCGGGCAAAGAGGCTTTACTTCTGGACGGATCGAACGCCGACGATCAGAAAGAATATCGGCCGGGAACACGGGCTGTTCGCGAATTGAATGTCCGAAGCCCCTTGGCCGAACTGAATTTTACGAAAGAGGATATCAGAAATCTTGCGCGATTCTGGGGAATTTCCATTGCCGAAAAGCCTTCGGAGCCCTGTTTGGCGACCCGAATCGCCTATGGAATTTCCATTGAGCCTTCCCTGCTTGCCCGTATTGAGAAAGGGGAGGATCTTCTTCATGAACTCGGATTTCCCGTTTGCCGTGTTCGGGCAGATCGGCTGGACACTGCCCGAATTGAGATCCCGGAAAGTCAATTTTCTCTGCTGAATACTCCCCGAATCCGGGAAAAAATCACGGAGGAACTCCGAAAGGAAGGATTTCAGTTTATCGCCCTTGATCTCGAAGGCTTTCGATCCGGGAAAATGAATCGGCGAATTTTTGCGGAAAAAGAGATCTGATTTAAAGATCAGATTTATCCGCGATCTTTCTATTTTACAGGCTGAGTCCAGGCGCATTCCAGCTTTCCTTTTTGCGGGGATGCGAAGACTTTTGCGCGGACATAGAGATCGTCTTTTCCCATTGTATAGGATCCGCGGAACCCTTTGATCTCTTTAAAGACCTGTCCGATATCTTTGGAGTAGACTTTCATTTTTCGGGTAGGAAGGACGTAATTCTGCTTCAGGGCCCATTCGGGGATTTTACCTTGAGCTTTGAAGACGAATTCTTTTTGAACGGAAGGATCAAATCCTTTGCGGGTTCCGATGAACTGGATTGTATAATCCCAGCCTTCTTTGGGAAGCACTTCAACGCTTAGTGTGCGAGTCGAAGGATCGAACGCGACCTCTTCCAGATCGATTCCGGAAGAGGCGTAAAAGTCGCCTTTATACATGGATCGGAACAGGGAAGGAATGGAGAGTTCCTGAGCGCGGACCATAATATATCCCAACTGCCGGGGAATATGATAAAAAGAGTCGTAATTATGCGTATCATCGGATCCGATTCCGTAGATGAGGGGATCGCCGTTTTGCGCCCGGAACGCGTTGACGATGTCCCAGAACTTATCATGCGTCCAGAAATCCTCCGTTGCCGGGAACAGGGGCCCGGCGTCGACGTTGGCGACTTCGAAAAATCGAACGTCCGGCCGATCAACAAGCATCATGGGATCGATATCGTAAAAGCGCCAAAGAGGATGGTTGACGATATAAAGGGTTTCCGGGTTATTTCTGCCGAGAACAGCGTCCCTTAATCCCAAAGACCAGTAGAATTTATCGCGCGCCGATTCGCAGGAAAGCGTTTTGCAGCCTTCTTTTGTATTGACAAATCCGACATGAAGTTCTTCTCCGTTTTTGGCACCGCTGCTCACTTCATTTCCGCAGATCATGAGGAAGCGGCCTTTTTCGCAGAGCAGATCTTCCATTTCGCGAAAGGTTTTCAGACGATAGGCTTCTGTTCCCCCGATCATCTTCTTTTCGAGCGGAAAATCAAAGGTCTTTTTATATCGGGCGACTGTTTCCGCCGTCAATTTTTTTTGACCGAGTTTGATCCAGATATTCGGGTTTTCATGGGTGGAATTATGATCGGTTAATGCGACGAAATGATATCCAAGCCGTTTGTAAAGGGCGGCGGCCTCTTCCGGGAACGCGTCCCCGTCGGAACGCAATGTGTGCATATGGATATTTCCGCGGAACCATTGAGGACCCTTCTTTACGGTTTCCGCATTTCCCGGAGAGGAAGACGCGGCCAATAAAGGGGCGGCAAGGGCACTGGTACCCGTAAACTGAAGAAAACGGCGGCGCGATAATTCTCTCTCTTTCATGGTTGGATCTCTTTCATTTTACAAAATGGTCGAAATTTCTTGAGAATTAACTTCTCACGGAGATCCATTATACAAACAGAAAACGGAGAAGTCAATAAAATATTTTTCCCGGAAAGGCCGCGGGAAGAATAATTTTCGATAATATTACCGGATGCAGGTGTTTTTTCAGAGAAAATTTGATAAAATCGGTGTTCTATCAAGGGATGATGTTTACGGCGTTTTCTTTTTTATAGGAAAACGGTAAACCCGAAGTATTTGAAACCACGGATAGCACGGATTTTCACGGATATTTTTTTGATAACTAAGACATTTTTTCATAAAATAATGGCTTCAGATATCAATGGAATTCATCTGTGTTTATCGGTGTAATCTGCGGTTTCAAACAAAAAACGGTTTACAGTTTGAGTTTATAAGAAAACGGTTTTGAAATTACGGAAAGGCGCAATGATTTATGCTTAAAAAGAGAGAAGATATATTCAATATTTTGATCGCGGGAATTTTCTCCATTTTTCAGATGATCTGTTTTTTTGGCTCGGCCGATATTCTCTGCGGGAAAGAAGAGAAGAATTCCTTTGAAAGAGGAGATCGTCCGGCTCCGAAAAATGAGATCGACATTCGAATTGCGAAAAATCTTGAGAAGAAAGGATTGACTCCTGCTCCGATCTGCTCCGATGCTGTTTTTCTCAGGCGGATTCATATCGATCTTTTGGGTCGGCTTCCCTTGGCGAAAGAAGTGATGGAATTTCTGAACGATCAAGATCCGGAGAAACGTTCGAAAATGATCGATCGTTTATTGGATTCCGACCGTTTTGTCGATTATCAAACGATGCGCTGGGCCGATCTTCTTCGGGTCAAGTCGGAATTTCCGATCAATCTTTGGCCGAACGGGGCGGCGGTTTATCATCGGTGGATTCAAGCGGCGGTTCGGGAAAATCTTCCTTATGATCAATTCGTCTATACGCTGTTGACGTCAAGCGGAAGCAATTTCCGGTGCGGTCCTGCTAATTTTTATCGGGCGATTCAGATGAGAGACGCAAATACGATCGCGGAAGCGGCGGGATCCGTCTTTCTGGGGATCCAAGTTGATGATCTCCCGGAAAAGGAACAGGCTCAATTTTCAAAATTCTTTTCCCGGGTCGCTTACAAAGGATCGGCGCAGTGGAAGGAAGAGATCGTTTATTGGGATTCAACGCCGCTGGAATCCCCGGATCTTGTCTATCCGGACGGATCAAAAGGAAAGATCGACGGCTATCAGGATCCGCGTGTTCTGTTCGCGGATTGGCTGGTCCGGCCGGAGAATGAACTCTTTCGGAAAAATATCGTCAATCGCGTATGGGCTTGGCTTTTCGGAAAAGGACTCGTTCATCCGGAAGATGATTTTCGAAAAGAGAATCCTTCCGTTTGTCCCGGATTATTGGAATATCTTGCCCAAGAGCTGTTGACCGCAAAATTCGATCTTCGGCATATTTACCGGATCATTTTGAATTCCAATACCTACCAGCGCTCTTTTCTGATGAAAAAATATGATCCGGACGCGGAAAAATACTTCGCGGTCTATCCGGTTCGACGGATCAACGCCGAGGTTCTCCAGGATATTTTTATTCAGCTGTTCAAACTTCAAATTACCTATATGAGTGAAGTTCCGGAACCTTACTCCTTTCTTCCTTCCCAATTGCAGACGATAGAGATCGCGGACTCCGGGATCACGAACTCCTTTTTGGAAATGTTCGGACGGGCAACCCGGGACACAGGAACCGATGTTGATCGGAATAATGATATCACCGGTGCCCAGGAGCTGTTTTTTCTCAATTCGAATGAGGTCAATAAATGGGTAAGGAGATTCGCGGAGAATCTTACCGGCTGGAAGCGGCAGAATCAGGGCAAGAGACCGTATTCAGACGGACGAAATGAGAACAGAGGGAACGGAATCCATCCTTCCGTTCTTTGGCTTTCCATTCTTTCCCGATTCCCGACGAAAGAGGAGAAAGAGCTTTTCGATGAAGATTTCAAAAAGACGGGCAGCAAGATGCCCATGCTCGAAGATTATATATGGACCTTGATCAACAGTAAAGAATTTCTTTGCCAGCATTGATCCGGGAAACGGATAAGAACGGATCACAATACAAAAGGATCAGATAAGGAATCAAAAAATGATGAAGCGGCGAGATGTACTGAAAACCGTTGGATGGGGACTTTTAGGACTTCCGGGACCAGGAAGCGCCTTTTTCTCCAAGGCGGGAAAAGCGTTCGGGGGGACCGCAGATCCAAAGCGATCAGGGAAAGCGAAGACGGTGATTCAGATCTGGATGTGGGGAGGACCCAGCCAGCTGGACACCTTTGATCCAAAGCCGGGAGCGGGCAAGGATTACACCGGACCCTGGGACAAGCCGATCCAAACGAATGTTCCTTCCATTCAGATCAGTCAAACACTTCCCGAACTGGCGCAATGTGCGGATCTTTTTTCGATTATTCGAAGTATGTCCCACGGCAGTAATCATCATGAGACCGCCGCGTATATGATGCAGACAGGAAGAATGCCCGGCGGGGGACTTGTTTACCCCAATATCGGCGCGATCATTTCCAAGATCAACGGATACGATCAGGGATATGATGCCCCGATTCCGCCCTATGTCGTATTGACAACGGCGCAGGGACGATTTTCCGAATCCGGCTTCCTGGGACCGCGGTATAAGCCTTTCATTACTGGCGGCGATCCGAGTAAAACCCCGTTCCTCGTTTCCGGATTTGTTGCCGAAGGGATCTCGGACGGCCGGCAGGAAAAAAGGAGAAAGAAATTACAGGATCTCGATCTGATCGGAAAAAGTTCGCCTGATAATCCTTTATTCGAAAAAATCGACTATTTGAGAAATGATTCCTATAAGCTCCTTGAAAGTGAGGATGTCAAAACGTTCGATCTTGCATCGGAACCGGAAAAGATCCGGGAAGCTTACGGAAAAAACTGGTTCGGACAATCCTGCTTGATGGCCCGGCGCCTTGCGGAAAAAGGAGTTCCTTATATCACGATCAACTATAAGGGATGGGATACCCATAAAAAGCATTTTGAGATATTGACACGCCGCCAGCCGGAATGGGACCGCGGACTTTCCATGCTTCTGAAAGATCTTCGAGATCACAATTTACTGGATCAAACCCTCGTGTGGTGGAGCGGTGAATTCGGCCGGACGCCGAAGATCGGATGGGACGCACCCTGGTTCGGCGGACGAGGACATTACGGACGCTGCTTCTCCTCCATGGTTGCCGGCGGCGGTTTTCAAGGCGGTAAAGTCGTCGGATCGTCCAACGAAACCGGCGAAATCGCTGTCGATCGGCCCGTCGCGCCGCAGGATCTGCTGGGAAGTATTATCGAATTGGCCGGTATTGATCCCGATTCCAAATTGCAGAACGCGAAAGGAATCGATACGCCTGTAATGCTGAACGCTTCAGACGCCGGACGCCTGAAAGAGATCATGGGATAATGGTAAAAGGAATAGGTTCATGAAAAGATATTGCTGTTCGATCTTTCTGTTTTTTCTCTTCGCCTCTTCCGGTTGGGGACAGCCGCAGCAGCGGATCTCCTTTGTTTATCCGGCAGGCGGTGAGCGCGGAACAACTTTCGATGTTCTTATCGGAGGACGTCAAGTTCAGCGGGCAACCCGTGTTCTTGTTTCCGGAAAAGGGGTTTCCGCTCGGATCCTGCAGCGAACATCTTCTCTCCGGCTGAACGAAGCAACGGAAAGAGGAGTGATTCGGGATTATTTTATCGATCAGGTGAAAAGAGTCTACCCCGATCTTGAAGTCCCCGCCTTTAAAAATCTCGCAAGGCAAAAGGGAAAAGATACCGGACAGGAGCCGCCCGCTCTGGAAACCGTAATGAAAAGGCGTTTATGGCTCGACGAACTGGGCAAAGAGGGGGATCCCGACGCGGTGAAAACGTTCTTGCAGCGTTTTTATTACGAATACTTTGTTCCCCGTCCGGATCGTTTTTTGCCGGATCCGATCGGCGGATATCTTCGCGTGGAAATTACGATCGCTCCGGATGCGCCTCTTGGCTTTCGTGAGATCTGTCTTGTTTCCCCGGGCGGAATATCTGTTTCCGGATCTTTTCATATTACTCCCTGCCGGGAAGTCTGTGAGATCGAACCGAATGAGTCGGGGATTCAGGATCTTCTTTCCGCAGACGGCAGCAGGAAATCTCCGGATCAAAAAGATCCCCGTCTTGCTCAAAAGAACGGACAAAATTGGGGCGTTGTCCGGCTTCCTGTTCAGAAACTGCCGATCCTATTCAACGGACAGATCCGGGCAGGAGACTTCGACCGCTTTTTCTTTGAGGCCCGAAAAGGAGAAAAACTGGCTCTGATCGTTTGGGGACGATTCCTCTCGCCCTATTTGGCCGATGCTGTTCCCGGATGGTTCTCGCCGGTGATCGCTGTTTATGATGATACTGGAAAAAAACTTCAAACAGCAGATCATTGGCGCTTTGATCCTGATCCGATCATGCTCTTTAAAGTTCCTCGTGATGGAACTTATATGCTGGAAGTCCAGGACGCGCTTTATCGGGGACGCGAGGATTTTGTTTACCGGATCGCTGTCGGCGCTTTTCCGTTCATTACATCAGGATCCTCACTGGGAATCGTAAAAGAAGGGGATCCGATTATGCTCAAAGGATGGAATCTTCCCGGAAAGAAGATTACTCCCCGTTTTTCGCGAACTTCGAATGAAAAAGGAACGGGCCGGATCTCAAAAGATCTTTCCGCATATACGGTCGATCAGTGGAATGGACATTGGCTCCCGGTTCCTTTGCGATTTCCGATTTCCGATCTTCCTGTTCTCTGCGAAAAGGATCTTGCCGACCGGGAAGAAAAGACGCGCAAGATCGATCTTCCTGTTGTGATCGAAGGAAAGATCGATCGGCCTTACGAAAGGGATCATTATTCTTTTACCGGACAAAAAGGGGATCAGATCGTTGTCGATGCCGATTCCGTTTCTTTGGGATCGGATATGGATCCTTTTATTCGCCTTTATGATCCAAAAGGAAAGCTGATCGCTTCGAACGACGATCGGGCCGATGAAAAAGGACCCAATATCGGACTGGAAACACATCACGCGGATCCCTGTTTATTGGCAGTATTGCCGAAAGACGGAGAATACACGGTCGAGATCGTCGATCTGTTGAATCGCGGAGGAGATGCCGCCGCTTATCGAATGCGGATCTCAAAGCCAAGGCCCGATTTCACCGTTTACGGATCTCCGGCGTCAATGGCTTTTCGAGGGGATCGGATGATCGTCGATTTTACCGCGGTTCGGAAAGACGGATTTGACGGCGAGATCAGGATCACCGCTCCGAAAGGATCTTCTTTTCGGCCCGAATCGGCGGTAATTCCCGCGGGAAAGGATCAGATCACTTGTACTCTGTATTCTTCCGGTCTGTTTGAAGATCCGGAAACTTTTTCTCTTTCCGCGGTTGGAAAAGCCGAGGGCCGATCGATCGTTCGCCCTGTGATTCCCGCCGATAATATGGAACAGGCCTTTATCTATCATCATCTTGTTCCCCGAAAATCATTTCAAATCTATAAAAAGTTCCGGGGTCCGTTCTACTGCTCGTTAAAAGACTCGGATCCGGTCGAAATTTCATTGGGACAATCTGTTCAGATCTCGTATAAACTGGATGATCATTTTCCTTTTTTCGGTCTTTCGAATGAAAATAATGTATGGAAGCAGGAAACGAAGCAGGGGATGAAAAAAGGAAAAATCGACTTTGTGATTCATGATTCCCCGTTCCTGTCGGTCGAACGCTGGGAGGCTAAAGAGGGAATTTTACTGTTGACATTGAAGGCAGCCCCGCCGGACGATCCGGAATATAAAGTCCCGGAAAAAGGGAATATTATCGTCGATATCATGATGTCAACGGCCAACGTAAAAAAGAACGGCAAAGGAAAGGGAGCCGGGCCGGGAACGATGTATCTTCGTTCTTATTTGCCCGCCGCTCCCTATACAATTCACCCGTAATTTGTGATGGTTTATTTCTCAAACTGTAAATGACCGATTTTGAAACCACGGATTTCACGGATTTTCACGGATACTTTTTTGGTAAAAACACGTTTTCATCAAAAATATCAGCCCCGAATCTTATATGGATTTCATCCGTGTTTATCCGTGGTTCCAAACAAAAATATTTTTACAGTATGTGTTTATTTCATATTGCTCAACTTGCTTTGTCCGCATTTGGGCATATGATATCCGTGTGTGCAGCCCTGATTAAAGATAAGTTCCTTGGGACAATCGAGATTGTTGTAAAGAACCATTTGTCCGGAAGGAGGACAAATGTAATCGCCCAATCCGGCGGAAAGATACATCTTTCCCTTGAACCGTTTTGCGTGATTGCAGGGATCATAATATCCGAGGGCTTCGGTCCATTCGGGCCGCCATCCGGGAAGCCTTTTCATCTTGCTCGGACCGGAAAGATCCAGACACCAGGCGACTGAGGCGCGGCATAGGGAGACATCGGGATCCAATCCGGCGGCGCTGATGCACTGAAATCCCCCTTGGCTGCCTCCGGTAACGACAAGATCTTTGCCGTTCCATTCCGGCTGGCTCTTGATAAACTCAAGGGCCCGGATCAGTCGGAGCATCATTCCGTTGAAATAAGCCGTTTCCGGATTTTCGTTTTCCTTTTTATTGAATCCGTATCCGCGAAGGGTCGTTTTTGCGAGATCGTCGTAGTACGATTGCGGCTGACCGTTCAGAAAACCATGTGCGTTCACATCGAAAGCGAGGGCATTTCTGCCCGCGGCAAGCGGTTTATTCGATCCGGAATATCCGTATCCATGAAAAGAGACAACGGCCGGAAGCGATTTCGGCTGCGCGTTTTCCGGCTTGCAGAAATACCCGGAGACCGGAGCGCCGATGCAATCGACTTTTACATCAAAGCAGAGTACTCCTTTTGCTCCATCGACTTTTTCCATTTTGGCCTTCATCGGAATTTTCGCAAGACGCGCTTTTTGTTTGGTCCAAAACGCATCGAAATCGGCGGGCTCCGGCGCTCCCTTGATCTGGTCCGGAAGAACGCCTGCTCCTCCATAAAATTCGACATTCTTGCAATATTTCGGCGGCGGATTCCGCTTGTACGGTTTTCCATCCTTATCAAGCGCCTGCGCGAAAAGATAGACGAACCCGGGCACCTTCAAACTCGTTTTAATTTCAATCGCTTTTTCTCCCAGGGAGACGGCTTTTCCAGTCTCTTTGATTCCGTCGTCGCCTGTTCGGGTCCATTGGAACTTGATCCCTTCAGCAGGCTTTCCATTATTGAGAACCTGAAGTGAGAAGATCATTTCTTCGCCGGGCTTATAGGTCAGCGGATCTTTATCGGTCCATCCGTAAAAGCTCAGGGAATCGGCCGCAAGGGCGGAAACCGCAAACAGCATCTGCAAAAGAAGCGTCAATACCAATTTTTTCATCATCAATTTTCTCCTGATAAACTTGGGGTTAATTCCGATCATTTCCAGATCGGATTGAAGTCAATGCGTTTTATTCCTTTTTGCTTTTGGCCGCAAATAAATGAAGAAGATCAGCAGCAGGATCAAGGTTCCCAGCGCGGTTGCCCCTCCGATATAGATGTTCATATTGAAGAAACTTCCGCACAGATATCCCAGCGCGGCGGATCCGGCAACGGACGCGGCGTAAGGCATTTGCGTTTCCACATGCTCCAGACAAGGACAGCCCGCTCCGGTCGCCGAAAGAATGGTCGTATCGGAAATCGGGGAAGTGTGATCGCCGAAGATCGCTCCTCCTATGGTTGCGCTTAATGTAAAGCAGACCGCGTTGAGAAGCTCCGAATGGGAAAGACCCAGCTCTTTTCCGCCCGCAACCGCGATCGGAAGAACAATCGAGATCATAATCGCCATTGTCCCCCAGCTCGTCCCTGTCGAAAAAGCAATTATGCAGGAAAAACCAAAAACGGAAAGAGGAAGAAGCCAAAAGGGAAAATGGGAACTTCTTACCATGTTCGCAAGATAATCGGCCAAGCCGACTCCGCCGTCGGCCGGACTGTTCTTGATGATCGATCCGATCGTCCAGGCGAAAGTAAGAATGATCAGAACCGGGACCATCGATTGCGCTCCGGAGATCAGGGAGTCGGTGATTTCCCGTAATTTCAGAAGACGCCGGATCAGAAAGTAAGCGATCACAAAGATCATGGTGAACACGATCGAGTACATCAGGGCATAAGAAGCGTCCGTATCGCAAAAAGCCTGCCGGATCCCGATCTGATGAAAGGATTCAAGCAGGGTCGATCCCGATTTTTCCGCCGCGATCTTCCAGGTCGTAATGGGAAAGGAGGCAATCGCCGACGCGATGAGAATAATAAACGGAATCATCATATCCATGGGCCGGGCCCGTTGGGAGACAGGCGATTCTTCCGGAACCCGGTTTTCTCCGAATGTATCACGATCGTAAAGACCTTCTCCGTTTTGCGCCCGTTCTTCTGCCCGGCGCATCGGTCCGAAATCTCTTCCGATAAAGATCAGGGCGAGGATCATGAAAAAGGTAAGAAAGACATAGAAATTATAGGGGATCAGGCGAATGAAGAGATCGAGTTCGGAGATCCCGAGTTCGGAAAAGCCCTTGGCTTCCCGGGAATAGCTCATAATGATCACGACCCAACTGGAAATGGGCGCGATTATGCAGACCGGCGCCGCGGTGGAATCGAGAATATAAGCGAGCTTGGCCCGTGATATTTTGAAGCGGTCGCAGACAGGACGCATCGCGGTTCCAATCGCCAACGAGTTGAAGTAATCGTCGATAAAGATCAGAATTCCGAAAACAAAGGTAAAGAGGAGAGTTCCGCGCCGGCTTTTCAGTTTTCCCGCGGCCCATTGACCAAAGGATCGGACCGATCCTGTTTTATTCAGAAGGGAGACCAGACCGCCGAGCGCCGCGCAAAAAAGAAAGATCCGGATATTCCAGCCGTCCGCGAGTGATTCCGCAATTTTATCCGCGAAAAAACCGATCGATGAAAAAATATTCCCATGATGGATCAGAAGAGCTCCCGAAAGAATCCCGGTTGCGAGTGCAAGAATCACATCTTTAAATATCAGAGCAAGCGCGATCGTCAATAAAGGCGGAAGTATACTCCAGATCCCGAAATTTAATGCTGTATCCAACTTCCTTTCGCTCCTCTTCTTCGATTCCTGATTCTTTGACCGTTTCTTATGTATTTGTTCTCTCCAGAAATCTTTCCGCAAGGATCTGTGATTCGCACGATGATCGATGATGATTCCTGAAGATGAATCGTATAATCTGATCATTTTTACAGAATTTTTGTCGAAAATCAAGAGAAAGATAAAAAATATTGAGAAAATCGTTCATTTTTTCAACTTTTCCGGTTGATAGGGGATCCTATTACCGTATTCGGACGAAATTGCTCCGGATGGAGGGAGAGAATTTAAAGAATACCCTTGATATCCATGTTCCAATAGAGTATACTGTAAAGAGCGGACAATTTCAGGAATGGAGGCTTTTCATTGCCTTGCCTGATTTATGATCCGCGGAAATTTGGAATTGCGAGTGGTATTTTATTGTCAATCAAACGGTATTATTCTGACACAAAACAACTCACGGCGGTATTATGGCTGTATCGAAACGGGTCCTCGTTTTATGCGAAACAAGCAGTACGCACGGACGCGATATTATTAAAGGGATCAATCATTTTGGACTGGAACATGATTGGAGTGTGAATTTCGAGCAACGGGGACGATTCGATACGACCGCGAAACGTTTCTTTCCTTGGAATGCCGATGGAATTATTTCCCGTACTTATCATAAGTCAATGCACAAAGTCCTTCGGGAAAGTAATCTGCCTTTGATAGAGCTCTTTGGAAGTCCGTATACCGGGACCGATAATGAAGTTGCGATTGACGAAAAAAGTCTGGCGATCATGATCGTCGATCATTTTCTGGAGCGCGGCTTGCGGCGGTTTGCGTATTATTGCATGGAAGACGCTCCTTTTTTTCATGAACGGAGGAATTGTCTTCTTTCTTATTTGAATCAAAAGGGATACGATTGCGATATTTTTCCTGCGAGCTGGCGTAATTCGGATTATTTCTTTCCGCAATGGCGGGAAAAGTATCGAATTCAGGTAACGCAATGGCTGAAAGGTCTTCCGAAGCCGATCGCCTTATATGCCGCGATTGACAATCATGCCCAGATTATTCTGAATATCTGCCGGGAAGAGAATATCCGGATCCCCCAGGATATATCGGTCGTTTCTGTCGGAAATGATGAATGGCTTTGTCTTTTGCATCGTCCGACCATTTCCAGTGTGGACGCAAGCGGATACACGATCGGATATACAGCTGCGCGCTTGCTTCAGGACAAGATGGACGGAACCGCGGTTCCTCATGAGAAGATCAGGGTACCAGCGAGTTTTCTCGCTGTCCGGCAATCCAGTGATTTCTATTCGATTGGGGATCCTGATATTGAAAAGGCGCTCTTTTTCATAAGGGACAATGCGTGCAATCGGATTCAGATTTCTGATGTCGCGAATTCCGTGGATCTTTCGGAGCGAACGCTTTATCGCGGTTTTAAGAAATACTTGAATCGAACGCCGCAGGAGGAGATCTTGCGTATTCAGATGGAAACGGCGCAGCGTTTTCTGCGAGATACAACGCTGCCTATTATTTCCATTGCGAGGAGAACCGGGTTTTCTACTTCCGAATATTTTGTACGGGCCTTTAAAAGGGAATGCGGAATGACTCCGAATATCTATCGAAAGAAGTGCCGTTTCCAGTTCGAGCCCGGCGAAGAGTGAGGAACCGCGAACTGGGAGCGGCGCCTCGACAGTTGACAGTGCCAATAAAGAAAGCGACCAACGGGAGCGGGTTTTCGGCAACCGCGCGGCAGCGCGAACTGGGAGCGG
>JAUNSU010000192.1 GCA_030539035.1 Planctomycetia bacterium | reverse complement strand
CCCCGGTTTAATCGGTGTTTATCTCTTTTAAAGATTTTTTCTCCATTACAGAGCGACGGCGTTGCCGCCGGGGATAAGCGAGGACGCTTACCCCTCCCAGCGCTCGGGCTCCAACCGCACACACAAATCGATGTTTTTCATCACTTCCCCAGTCTTCACAAAAAACAATGCTTCGCCAACAGACCCATCCGTGGTTATCCGTGAATATCCGTGGTTCCAAAATCTGTGCAATTGGGAAAGGACCTTTCAAAAAACAAAATTTTTTTATTAACCCAACAAAAAAGTAATCCGCGGTTTCCGGAAAGGTAAAGGTTCGCCAACAGACCCATCCGTGGTTATCCATGAACATCCGTGGTTTCAAATTCCGCGATTGGGCTCGAACCTTTTTCGGTACCCCCATTTTTCCCCGCTTCTCGCTTTTTTTAGAAATTTTCGATATAATGGATTGATTTTCCGATTTTTCTGTCAGTTTTTCAGGGAGATCTTTTTTATTATTACGTGTCGGGAGATCTTTGCGGATCTCTCTTTATAGAAAAAGCAGGGCAATCATGAACAGCAGTAAAAATCCAAACGATGATTTAAAAGAACGGGCATCCCAGCTCTTTTTAAAGCATTATGAAATGATCCGATCCATTGCGATTCAAATCGCGCCGAATCGGCATTGCCAGGAGGATATCCTTCAGGACGCTTTTGTGAATTTCGTACAAAAAGCGAACCAGTGGGATCTCGATTCCGATGTTCGGCCCCTTCTGAAGAAAATTACCAGAAACGCGGGCCTGGTCCATTGGCATCAGTATGTTCGGAATCTGCCGGAAACACTCCGCAAAATCGCGGAACAGATCCAGGCGGAAGCCGCGCGGCGCGGTGATGATGAGATCCGGTTTAATACGGATGAAAAAATCGAAGCGCTTGAGATCTGCAAAAAAAGACTTACCGAGCGCTGCCAGCTCCTGATCGAAGCCTATTATGTCAATGGAATTCCCTGCAAGGATCTCGCCAAAGACGCGAATGTTCCGGTCAATACAATTCATCAAGCGCTTTCCCGAATCCGATCCGTTCTCAAGGAATGTATCGATAATACCCTGCGCGGCGGAAAGGAGCGTCTGTAATGAGCCGATCTTTTTCCCCTTCAGAAAGAGATCTGATCGATCGGTATCTTTCCGGCGATCTGGATCCGAATCAGGCCGGAATCCTCTTGGATGCCCTCGATAAAAATCCGGATCTGATCGGCTTTCTCTATGATAATATCATGGTCGATTACCTTCTTTTTCTCGACGGTAAAAAGATTAACGATCTGCGCGCGGATCAGGAAATACTCGCGGAAAAAGATCCGAATACTTTTGACCGGAATGAACTTTTCTCGACCCAATCGGATCAGATTCCGTTGTGGAATTCCGATCCGGATCCCGAGCTCAACAGGGTCCTTGTGCGGGAAGATCCGGTTGAAGTCGTTTCCCGCAACGTTTTCTTCCGACAGGTGCCGGGCAGAGTGAATCGATCGAGTACTTCCGGAGAAGGCGGATTCCGAAAAAAAAGAAATTACGCGGGAATCGGGGTCGTTTGTGCCCTGATCCTGTTCCCTCTTCTCGTTTTTCTTTCCTTACGCGGTGAAAAAGCGGATCCGATTCCGAAAAGACCAACGCCGATGGTTCTTCTCGAAGAAACGATTGACGCGGTTTGGGAGCCGGGGACCCGACCTTATAAACGGGGAGAGGAAACCGGACCTTGCCGATTCGTTCTCAAAAGCGGAATGATCAAATTGCGGCTCGACAACGGATCCGAGATCATTGCCGAAGGTCCGAACGATTTGACTTTGCACAATTCGAAAAATCTTTTCTGCGATAAAGGAAAGCTCAGTGTATCCGTATCGAAAGAAGGAATCGGATTTGAAATCGCGACCCCATGTGCGACAATCGTCGATCTTGGAACAAAGTTCGGAGTCTCCATCGACGATCAGGGCGTTCGAACCGATGTCGTTCAGGGAACTGTTCAGCTTACATCGCAAAAGATCACGGAACCGATTCGATTGTCCGAAGGATCCGTCGCTTTTGCCGATCGAAAGGAAACGATCGAGAGTATCTCTTTCGATCCGCAGCATTTTATCGATGCCGCGAACTTCTTTAAAAAATTATTCGTATATCACGAAAAGATCAAAGAAACGCGGCGGGAACGGTCCTCGCGCTGGCTTCGGGAACCGGCTCTTGTTGCCTTTTATGATTTTTCGGGCAATGAACGAAAAGCGGTTCGGAACGAAGCTCGACACGCATTGAAAATCGGATCGGAGGCCCGAATCCATAATGGAAAGCTTGCCGAGGGTTCATTGCCGGGGCTGTCGGCGATCTCTCTTTACGATCGGACTGCACGGATCTCCTGTGAAATACCCGGGAACTTTTCCGGGTTGACCCTGATCGCGAATGTCCGATTTGATCGTTTGCGGCAGGAGGGAAATATCCTGCTGGCCGCAAATTCCTATTTCGATAAGGATGGTTCGATTCAATGGCGGATCCTTCCCTCCGGATCCATTCAACTGAAGATCCGAAATGAGAAAGGGAACAGGGAATCGATCTTTACATCCGATCCTTTCCTGATCGAAGCGCAGCCGAAGGTATGGTATCAGCTTGCTGTATCCGCCGATCCTCAAAAGAAGAAGATCGCCTTTTATGTGGACGGCAAGCTCTTATCGGAAAGAAATTGGAATCAGCCGATTCCCTTATTGATCGGAGAAGCGGATCTCGGAAATTTTGTGAACAAGAAGAGTATTACGCAATGTTGTCTGGAAGGCGCAATCGAAGAGTTCTGTATCTTTGATCGGGCCCTTGAAGAGGCGGAAATTAATCAGAAAGAATAAAAGGAGAGTGAATATGAAAAAGATCAAAGCGTTTACCTTGGTCGAACTTCTGGTTGTGATCGCGATCATCGGGATTCTGATCGGGCTCTTACTTCCGGCAGTTCAGGCGGCGCGGGAAGCGGCCCGGCGTATGGAGTGCACCAATAAACTCAAACAGATTGCTCTCGCTCAGCATATGCACCACGATTCCTACGATTATCTTCCCGCCGCAATGCGCCAGCCAACCATACAAAACATGATAAAAAGAGCTTATTCACCGTATCAGACGGATTGGCATTATGCGGAATATTGGGTCGGGTATACCAGTTGGGCGATTCCCACCCTTCCGTTTATCGAAAAGGCGAATCTTTATGAAATGGCAATGAAAGATATTAAAGATGGAATAGATGCCGGGACTGGTTGGTATATTTATCAGGTGGGCAGTGGCAGAATCAGCGGTCAACCGGTCAGTACGTTCTGCTGCCCGTCAGATCCAAGAGCAAAGAGTTCTCTTGGCCAGTACAGTCCGACCAGCTATCGCGCCTGCCGCGGAGATATGGTTTCAGGTCCCTGGCAGGAAACCCCGCGCGGAGCCTATCAGCTCGGTGTCGCGGAAGGGGGTGAAGGTCCGTTAAAGCCGGTTTCTTTCTCCGAAATACTCGACGGAACAAGCAATACCGTTCTTCTGGGAGAAAGCAAAATTCAAAAGAACACGGATGCGGGAGTCGATTTAGCCGGCGAAAATTACTGGAAATTTCCCGCAAAAGGGGGCGTTTCTGGTGCAAGTTCCCCAGCGATTGGACGTTCGACGAGACCGGAAATCTGTCTTGCAATGGCTGTTGACGCGGACGGCATGCTTCCGGAGTTCAAGATTAGTAATCAGCTTTGGCGTTTGCCTGGTGTTTCATTTGTCCTTGGAGCTTATACCGCTTGCATCAATACCATTCTTCCTCCGAATTCTCCGTTCTGCGCATCCAGCAGTTCCTTTAATGATGCTTCCCCGTTTGCGACGGTGGGCAGCTATCACAGCGGCGGGGCGAATGTCGCAATGGCCGATGGAAGCGTTCGATTTATTTCCGAAACGATTGATATCGGCAATAAAACGGATTGCAACGTGTATTCGGAAACCGGCGGCTTATATCAAAAATTTATCGGTAAGAGTCTTTGGGGAGTATGGGGAGCGATGGGTTCGATCAACGGCGGGGAATCCAGTGTTCCGTAATCACATTTGATTCTGCGTTAAATTTTATAGAACAGGAAGCGGAATGAACATGAGTAAAAATAAGGTTTTTCTTTTTATATTGTTTTCGATGATATTTATCATGGGCTGCGGGGAGAAGCTGCCGGAGGGAATGCCGCCGCTGTTCCCGGTAAGTATTCATATTGCGTATGAAGACGGATCACCGATCTCGAATGCATTACTGTCGTTCAAGCCGGAATCCGGTCCGCGCAACTGGTCGGTTGCCGCAACGACCGATGCCGAGGGAAACGCGAAAGTTCGTACGCACGGCCGATATATTGGAATGCCGACGGGTAATTGGAAAATCGTTGTACAAAAAGAGCTGCTCGAAGGAATTGCGTTTCCGGGAACGCCTGATCCCAATGATCCGGAAGGCGTTAAAGCGTATGATGAGTGGAAAAAATCGCCCAACAAACAAAAGACGTTCAGTCTGGTAGAAGAAAAATATAGAAATGCGTCCAGCACCCCGCTTCAGATCAAGGTCGAAGGAAAAGGCTCGTTCGAGTTCAAAGCGGGTAAACCGTGTAAGATCAAACTGCCCGATCTTATGTGAGGAGTGAGGAGTGAACCCGATCGCAGATTTTGAAACCACGGATGTTCACGGATAACCACGGATGGAATTTTGAAAAAACATTGTTTTTTGTGAAGACCGGGGAAGTAGAAAAAAACATCGATACTGGAAAAAGGTTTGCGCCCGAGCGCTGGGACGGTGCCCGTCCCGGGCACCAGGCGGCGAAGCCGCCGCTTT
>JAUNSU010000191.1 GCA_030539035.1 Planctomycetia bacterium | reverse complement strand
TTTTCCCGATCTTATATCACGCTGACAAACAACGGACAGCAGACTCCGCTTGTCAACTGGTTTTCAGGCTGCTCGATCCCCGCTCTGATCCCGCCTTATACTTTTGGTTCGACACAAAGCAAACTGATGGATTACCTTGAACCTGCACATTATAACGTACGATTAACCGATGGCGAAAAACGTCTTATCGCCTGTTGGATCGACCTGGCTGTTCCGTTTTGCGGGTCCTATGACGAGAGAAATCTTTGGAATGATCAGATGAAAAAGACGTTCAACTATCACCAGGACAAACGCCGCATTTTCGCGGAACTTGAAATTATCAGCTTAAAGAAGTGAAGGAGATACTCGATGAAGTCCATTTAAGATCCGGACCTGATATTTTGGATGAAACGTGTTTTTACCCAAAAAGCAGTCGTGAACTCAATACCCCATACTTGCGTAGGGGGTTATGTATGGCGTCGCCGAGGCTGGTCTTTCGGCGAAATACGATGTGTCCCGATATTCAAAGTATTATTCGAGTACAGGCGGACGAGTCGTCCGTGTTTACCCGCGGTTTCATATTTTGCCATCCACCGTTTTACAATTGATTCTGTAAAACATGACGTAAAAGATCGGTATGATAATCAATGTAAGAACGGTCGCACCGATCAGACCTCCGGCAACAGTTGCCGCCATTGAGGAATAAAAAACGTCCCACATGAGCGGAAACATTCCAAGAACCGTTGTTCCCGCCGCCATGGTAACCGGACGCAATCGACTGACCGCCGCGTCTACAACCGCGTTGTATGGATCCATTCCGCCCGGTCCGCGATTGTATTGGATCTGCTCGATCAATACGATCCCGTTCTTGATCAGCATGCCGGAAAGTCCGAGAAATCCGAGAATCGCCATAAAACTGAAAGGAAGTCCCGGGAGAATCAGACCCCAGGCAACTCCTATCACCGCAAGCGGCAAGGTACAGAAAATGATCATCGGCGGACGGAACTGATTAAACTGACATATCAGGATCAAAAACATCAGCCCCAAACAGACCGGAAACGCCTTGCCCAAAGGTTCGGATGCTTCATTCGACGATTTGTACTCACCGGCCCATTCGATATTGTATCCGGCGGGAAGAAGAGGCACAATCTCTTTTTCGACGCGCGGTTTGATCCGATCAAGTGTTTCCGAAGGAAGTTCCTCTCCTGCCGGATTACAATGGGCCGAAATCGTTTTGACCTGATGACGACGGCGAATCAGACCGTCCTCAAAGACAGAATTGTTCGGATCGTCGATGATCTGGCTCAATGGTATCACATTTCCCAATGCGGAACTGATCACCTGAATATTGTCGATATTATTATAATCGAGCCGCAGATCGGATTCCGGACGGGCAATAAGCGGCATGAGATCCTCTCCTTCCCGATAGACACCGATCGCAAGACCGTTGAAATTCATCTGGAGAGCTTTGGCCGCATCGCTTCGCGTAATTCCGCAATAGCGCGCTCGGGTTTCATTTAAAACCGGCCGCTTGACTTCGACCGGTTGACGCCAGTCGTCGCTGATGTCCCATGCTTTTTCTTCCCGCATGATCTTCTGAACACGATCGGAAAGATTATGCAGAACTTTCGGATCCGGTCCGCGCAGATAACATTCGATCTTGTACGGACTCGGCGCGGAATAAGAGAATCGGCTGACCTGAAGATCAAGATCCGGAGAGCTGTATTTGAATCGATCCTCAAGTTCTTTCTTCAAACGTCCGATCATGGATTTATCGCCGACGGTAATGAGCAGGTGGCCGTAAGAGGTATTCGGATCTTTAATATCATAGATCAGCATAAATCGGATCGGAGAACCGCCGACGAATTTGGCGACTTGCGTGATCGTTTTCGGATCGCCGCTTTTTTTTGTTCCCGCCGCAAGTTTCTCTTCATCGATTCTTTTCCCGGCCTGGATCAGATATTCTTCGATCTCTTTCATTTTTCCCGAAGTTTTTTTAATCGAAGTTCCCTGCGGAAACCAGCAGTCGACAAAGAACTGACCGCGCGGATTGTCGGGAAAGAAAGATTGCGGCACATATTTGACAAAGGCTCCGGCGGAAACGATAAGCAGAACGGCGATCATAAGGAAAACGATTCGGCGTTTTCGCAAAACCGCTTCGAGAAACATGCGGTAAGCGCGGTACATCGGACGATCATAAGGATCGGATCCTTCGATTTTCGGGATCTTCAAAAAATCGACACAGAGCAGCGGCGTTGCGGTAACGGCGAAGATCCAGCTGAGCATGAGGGAAGAAGCCATGACCCAAAAAAGGGATTGACAGACTTCTCCGGTATTTCCGGGCGCGAATCCGATTGCGGCGAACGCAAGAACCGCGATAATCGTTGCACCGAGCAGGGGCCATTGATTCAGCTGAACCGTTTCTGCGGCCGCTTCTTCCCGGCTCTTGCCCCGTTGAACTCCGATGATCACACCTTCGGCGATCACGATCGCATTGTCAACCAGCATTCCAAGCGCAAGGATCAGTGCGCCAAGAGAAACGATCTGCATGGAAATCTCTGTCAGCCACATATAAATAAAAGTTGCGAAAATAGTCAAAAGCAGGATCACGCCGATCAAAAGCCCGCTCTGCCATCCCATAAAGAGCATGAGAAGAACAACAACGATCGCGACCGATTCGATCAGATTGACAACAAATCCATCGAGGGCTTCAGTAACTGTCGCTCCTTGATTGGCGATTGTGTCAATTTCGATATCGTCTGGAAAAAATCCGGACGCTTTCAGTTGGGCGATTTTTTTCTCAACGGATTCGGCCATCTTGACCGCGTTTCCGCCGGAAATTGTGGAAACTCCGAACCCAAGCGCCGGCTTGCCGTTAATGCTGACGATTTTGTCCGGCGGATCAAGATATCCGCGCCGGACATGAACGACTTCCCCAAGCCGAATGGCCGCTCCATTCGGTCCGACGACAAGAAGATCGGCGATATCTTCAGTCGTGAGGAAATTCCCTTCCGGATTGATCCGGATGTATTTGTCGCCGATATCCACTTTGCCCGACGCTTCTACAAGATTTTGCGACTGAAGAATATTCAGAACCGCCGCGGCCGATATTCCGAGCTCTTTTGCCTTGGAATGGCGAAATTCCAGATAGACAACGTCCCTTTGATCGCCGCAGTATTCGATCCGTTTGACATCGCGGCAAAGAAGGATCTCCTTTTTGAGTTCCTTGGCAAACAAACGAAGACGCCGCATGGTCGGATCATAATGCTCCGTATCGAGAGCCCTCTCCGGTGTAATGGATTTGTCCTTGAGGGAAAGTGCGTAAAAAACTCCGTAGACGTCGGCGAAATCGTCGTTGACAATCGATGGGCCCGCGCCGGGCGGAAGTGCGCTTTGACAGTCATTCACCTTGCGGCGGAGTTCGTCCCAGATCTGCGGCAGTTCAGACATCGTTTTATCCGGCGACATCTCAATATAGACAATGGAAAGACCATCCTGCGACACAGAATAAAGCTCCTTGATGTCCGGAAGCCGCTGAAGAGCCTCTTCAATGACCTGCGTTACTTCCCGCTCCGTTTCCGAAGGAGACGCGCCGGAATAGGGGGTCATTACAACCGCAACCTTCATTGTGAAGTCGGGCATCTCCAATCGCCCCAACTGCGTATACGCGTAAATACCGGCCAGAAACATAATCGCCGAAAGGGTATAAGTAACCTTGCGGTTTTTAACAGCGGCTAATGCAATATTCATCTGCTTTGATCTCTTTCAAATAATGGCTGCAACGTTCGAAACCGAAAATGAATTTAAAAATGTGCCTTCCCGTTACCGTTTTTTTGCTGTCGGATCGGGCAAGGAAACTTCACTGATCATCCCGGGAAGGATCGGAAGATCGGTCGGACGATCAAGGACAAAAGTCAGTTTATAGGTCATTCCGACTTCCGACGGTTCTGTGTCAATCTCGGCCAATTTTGCCTTGTAGCAGTTGGTCCGTTTTGCGGTAAACCGGACTTCCGCCGTTTGACCTGCCTGAATTCGCCCCCTGATCATTTCCCGTTCCGGAATATAGATCTCGATCTTCAGACGGGAAATATCGTGTATTCCAAGCACTGTGCGGTAAGTTGGAGTCGTGGTAACCATTTCATGCTCTTCGATCATTTTGGTCGTAATGACACCATCGTAAGGAGCACGAAGAGTTGTGTCGGCAAGACTGTTTTTTGCAGCGGAAAGAGAAGCTTCCAAACCCCGAATCTCGGCTTCCGCCGCGTGAATATCTTCGATACGGGCCCCGGCCAATCCTTTTTCCAGCTCTTTTTTCGCGGAATTCCAGGCCAATCCTGCGAGTATGCAGGCTCGATTTGCTGTATCGAACTCCGACGCGGAAATCGTATTTCCTTCGACAAGGGCTTTTGCCCGCTCGTATTCTTTCGAAGCAAGTGTATAAGACGCTTCCGCTTCTTCGACTTTTGCCTGAAGCAGAGCAACGTCTTCCGGTCGGGCACCTTTGCGCATGGCTTCGAGATTGGCCCGTGCCGCGTCAAGCCGGGACTGCGCAAGATCGACCTGAATCTGATAGTCCCGAGGATCAATTTGCATCAAAATTTCCCCCTTTTTGACTGTTTGGCCCGGAACAACACTGATCTTCAGAAGCGGGCCCGGAACACGAAACGTAAGGATCGACTTTTTCAGGGCAAAGACCCGGCCCGGATAGATATTGTATTGCGGGACTGGCGGAAGATTCCTGGCGGAGGAATCCCGTTTGGCGGCGTCATCCGATCCGGCGGATCCCGATTTTTGCAAAACGGCGGAACCTTGGACAGATCTCTCTTTTGCCGAACCGCTCTTTTCAGACGGTTTCTTTTCAGAC
>JAUNSU010000062.1 GCA_030539035.1 Planctomycetia bacterium | reverse complement strand
TCCAGCCCGGGGCAGAGGGAGCGAAGCGACCGGCACCCCGGGTTAATGGGAGATTATCTCTATTGAAGATTTCAAGCCCCTTCACAGAACAGCGGCAACGCCGCCGCTCCCCCGCTAATCACTAATCACTAAACACTAATCACTGTTAAAGTGAGGTCGATTCTCCGCCGTTGACCGATCCGAGAGCGCCCCAAACGCCGAAGGGAGAGATCCCTGTACTTACGCAATAATCGACTCCGCCGGGCGTTTTCGCATTGATCGTATCGGGAATGAACCGGACACTGCCGTCGTAAAGACAGACGTTCGCGCCGCCGGAATGAAAACTGCTCGGCGGAATCAAACCGCGTGAATGCTCCCGAACTGGAACACTTCCCGAACCGGATTCACGGCCGACACAGGCAATCACATTGGGAGGAAGAATCGTATTAAAGCCAACACGGGCTGTTGCCCCGTCAATCCACAATCTCGTTCCACACTGCCAAACATCAAGATCTGAATCAGGAATAGTCGAAGAGATCTCATCGCCAACCTGTCCGCTCAGGCAGCCGGCGACAGAAAGATAAGTCGCACTGACCGGACTGTTGTTGTTGGAAAGTTTGGAAGAATCGAAAGCGGCCAATCCCCCGCGGACCTTCCGAAGCCTGAGAGCCCCCAAGGCGCGTTCACCGAAGACAACGGTATTGCTTGTTCCGTCCGTAATAATATCGAGATTATTCCAGACCGCTCCGCAAGGCATTGCGGCTCTTTTATTAGAGGTTGTTGCCCCCGCATCCGCCCAATCAGCAGTGCATAAGGCGTAATTTGACCGCCCAGTGGAACCGGTAACCCCGATATCGACAACCTGGGATTCGGAAGGACAAAGCATCGCCGGGAACGTTGTGTTCTTCAGCGCATTGATCGCTGTGTATCCGGAAGGTCCCGACCAGGGATTGATCCCCAATGTGGGATTATCCGCAATATATTTTCTTACATCGGACATGTAAGCATCATAGGGCGCCTGCTGTTCCATGAAGGGAAGAAGAAAAAGAAAGACGGAGTATCGCCCATTCGTACTTCTATTCATTCCGGGCGAATTCCCGGCCGGAAGCGATTTATTCACATCGACATAGTTGTGAAGAGAAATTCCAAACTGTTTAAGCTTGTTGGTGCATTCCATTCGCCGCGCCGCTTCCCGCGCCGCCTGAACCGCGGGCAAAAGAAGCCCGATAAGAATTCCAATGATCGCAATCACGACCAAAAGTTCAACCAAGGTAAATCCGCAGGCTTTGAAAAAGCGGTTTATAAAACAGCTATTTTCTCCCCCCCCCCTCAATTGACATTTACAATTTTCCATGTTTTCTCTCCTTAAACTGTAATTTATTCTCAAAAGGTCAATACTTCACAAGTACAGAAATACTCTCGTACTTCTATAATACAAAAAGGGATCCGATATGTCAATCTCTTTTTTATAAATTAAAAGAACAAACGGGAATTATTTTGAAATTCGGACCGCTTTTCCGGCCTCGATATTCTGTCTTACCGAACCGCGGGCAGGAATATCGATTGCAAGCGGCGTATCTTTCGGATTGGAATACTTATCTTCAACAAGGGTAAACCGCTTCGCGGGAGGCCGCTTGTCCAGATTGGCGACCGCTTCATCATATCCCGGTTCCCCCGCCTGCGGAATAGCCGGACCTGTTCCCGCTTCCGTTTCAACTTTTATGATTATGATTTTGTATTTTCCCTCGGGAACGCCTTTGTATTTACCGTTGGCTAATATATTCGCTGTTCCGGATTCGTTGGTGATCCCGACCAGATTCCAGCGCGCCTGATCTTTTTCCGGAAGAAGGGAAACCGTTGCTCCGACAAGTGGCTTGCCTTCCTGAAGAAGCGTCAATTCACAGGGAATCAGACGGGGCATTCCTTCCGGCAAGGGTTCCCCGCATCCCATCAACAAAGCCGAGAACATCACTAAAGCAAACAAAAAAAGTTTTTTTACCATTTTCATTTCATTTTTCTGTTTTAAAAATTTGATTATTAGAGAAAATATCACGTATAAGTTCAGATATTCGAGTATAAATCACTTTCTCTTTTTTGTCAATCGAATAATCCGATAAAATTAAAAAATGATCAAAAATTTGCAGCGAACCGGCTGAACTGCGCGAGCAGATCTCTCGTTTTATAAAACTGATCGAACATTTTTTTATAAACTTCCCTGTTTTCGCGATTGGGCAATAAACTTTCCTCGACTTTAAGCAGATCGTCGATCGGATCGAAAGAATTCCAGAAACCGAGTCCGCGCGCCGCAAGAGCGGCCGCTCCCAGGCTGGCCGCATTCTGTCCAATATTCGTTTTATCGATTCCGATATTCAGAAGATCGGCATAAATTTGCCGCCAAAGGGAACTGATCGCGCCGCCGCCGACAACAACGATTCGATTTTCCGTATCGGCCAACTTCCGGATCTCATCCAGAACGATCCGCATATTCGCGGCGATTCCTTCCATCGCGGCGCGGATAATATCCGAACGATCATGGGAAAGATCGAGATTCAAAAAGGCGCCCCGTATCAGCGGGGTCGGATCCAGAGAACTTCCTCCCGCAAAACTCGGATTCATGATCAGGCCTTTCGCTCCCGGCGGGGACTGCGCCGCTTCCTTCACCATAAGATCAAAGGGATTCGATCCTTCCCGGCTTGCGCGTTCTTCCAGATCCCTGCAGAAATGGCGAAGGATCCAGTTGAACGTTGTTCCCGACGAAAAAATCGCAAGCGCGCTCACAAACATACCCGGAACAACGTGCGCGAAAACATACGGCTTCGTTCGATCATCCAGCGCGGGCTTCTCCCCGCACAAGGCGATCCAGGAAGAGGATCCAAGAGACGCGTAAAGCCGGCCCGGCAAAAACGATCCCGCGCCAAGGGCCATACAGGAATTGTCGACTCCGCCGGCGACAACAAGGGTCGAAGGAGTTAATCCCAATTTTTCCGCTCCCTCCCTGGAAAGCGGACCTAATATCTCCGTGGAAGGAACGATTTCAGGAAAGATCCGGCGATCTATTCCGGATGCCCGTAAAAGACCTTCATCGTATTCCCCGCGAACAAGATCATAGACACCGGATCCGGACGCATAGCTCGGATCGGTCGCGATTTTGCCCGTCAATCGAAAATTGACATAATCTTTGGTCCCGGTAAACTGATCGATCTTTCCGAACATCTCCGGTTCGTTTTCCTGATACCACATCAATTTGAAGATCGAATAATGAGGAGCCGGAAAACCGTTGCCCGTCTGCTGATACCAGAGCGCAGGATCCGTCTTTTCAAAAAAGGCGTTTGCCTGCTGATCTGCCCGGCTGTCGGACCAGATCGGAACCGTTTCCCGCAGTAAATTTCCATCGCGGTCTAAAGGGACAATTCCAAGGCTGTGTCCGGAAAGGGCAACCGCCGCGATCTCTTTGCCCGATACACCGCTCGCGTCCAAAAGCCGTTTTGTGCTCTCGGAAACCGCATCGACCCAATCGTCCGGCTTCTGTTCATGAAAGCCCGGCTTCGGGTAATAGGTCGGATATTTGACGAACGCGGAAGTAATAAAGGTTCCGTCCGGCTCATAAAGGGAAGCCTTGTTTCCTCCGGTTCCAAGATCGTAAGCGATGATTTTTTTCATGAGAAAAGATCCTTTTATTTGAGTCCGAAAGCGGCTTTATACGCGTTTGCGATTTCCGGACGAAGATCGGCGTTGATTCCGTTTTCATCATAAGAAACCCCGAGCAGATCAAGATCCGCCTTGAGCGGGATCGATTCCTCCTCCGGGGAGATCCGCGGCGCCATTTTTCGGGATAAAGGCGTCAACCAGGCGTTCAGTGTATGTCCGCCGTCCACCAGCAGATCGACTCCGGTAATGTAGTTGGCGGCATCGGAAGCGAGAAAGACCAGAGGTCCGAACAGATCCTGCGGCCGTTCCACGTATCCGAGAGGCGTAAGTTCCCGAATTCGCGCACGGACTTCCATCGGCGTCGACGCATGCATAGGAGAAAGAATATAGCTCGGACTGATGCAGTTGACGTTGATGTTGTACTGTCCCCATTCCGCGGCGAGCATACGGGTCATTTCGACCACGCCCCCTTTACTCGCGTTGTAAGAAGCGTTGCAATTACAGATTCGCGCGGACATGGAAGCCGTATTGATGATTTTTCCGCCGGATCCCTGCTTGATAAAAACTTTGGCTTCGGCCTGGGCGCAAAGATACATTCCGGTTAAATTGACCGCGATCACTTTTTGCCAATCGGCGGCCGGATAATCTTCATCGGCGCCAAGGATCCCGATCCCGGCATTATTAACGCCGATATCGAGCCGCCCGAACCGATCGAGGACCGATTGGATCATTGCGTCGATTTTTTCGGGCCGAGTAACATCGCAGGGAACAAAAAAAGAATCAATTCCGAACTGATCTTTAAGGATCGCCGCGGTTTTTTCTCCTGTTTTCTGATCAATATCGACAACGGCGACATCGGCTCCGGCGCTTGCTAACGCGGTCGCATATCCTCTCCCGATTCCGACGGATCCTCCCGTTACCAACGCCTTGCGTCCTGAAAGATCAAACAATTTTTGCATATCCATGAGATCCTCTTAAGTTTTTAAATAGTTTTTTGAGAAAATTCACCGTGATCACTCTTAATCGAATTATAGCGTTTTCCAAAAGGGCTGTCAAGAATATCTTATTTTTAACCACGGATTTTGGAACCACGGATGGACACGGATAAACACGGATGGGGATTTTGGCAAATCTTTGCTTTTTGAGAAGACCGGGGAAGCAGAAAAGAGATTGTTCTTGGAACACGGTTCGAACCCGAGCGCTGGGACGGTGCCCGTCCCGGGCACCCGGCGGCAACGCCGCCGCTCTGTGAAGGGGTAAAAATTTTAATAGAGATAAATACCCAAAAGACTAAACAACGCTATTACTTAACCCGGTTGGAATGGTCAATAAACGGCGCCCCGCAGGGGCAGTGCCTTCCAGCCCGGGGCAGAGCACAAACATGAAATGTTTGTGCGGCACCCCGGGTCAACGATCCCCCAAAAAGCAGCGCGCTGTAAGCGCAGTGCAAAAAGAACAACCGGTAGATCAGCGACCAACGGGAGCGGGTCCTCCGGCAACCGCGCGGCAGCGCGTACTGGGAACGGCGCCTCGCCGCCCGGTCCCGCTAATCACTAATTATAAGTTCCCTAATTCCGTTCGCCTCACTCCATTACGGGCTTGCGGGAAAAATGTTTACAAAATGAAAAATCATTACTTCAAATTCAGATGATAATGAAGTATAATACGAAAAACGGAACTTTCAATCACTTAAACTGTAAACAGATTTTTGTTTGAAACCACGGATTACACTGATAAACACGGATGAATTTCCTCGATATCCAAAATCATAATTTTGTGAGAAGATGTATTTGTTATCAAAAAATGATCCGTGAAAATCCGTGCTATCCGTGGTTTCAAAATCGGTTATTTACAGTTTGATTCAATCAGAAAGAAAAATCGAATCAAAAGGGAGAAAACGAGAGATGAAAAGACGTAATTTTATCGAAAAAATCGCACTGCTCGGTGCAGGCAATCTGCTGGCTTCTCCCCTTTGGGGACTCGATTGGTCCAGTTGGCGCGGCCCCCATTACGATGGAAAATCGCAGGAAAACGACCTCTTAACCGAATGGCCCGAGGAAGGTCCTTCCCTTATCGCGCAAACCGAAGGACTCGGCGAAGGCTTTTCCAATCTCTGTTTTTACGGTAATCGAATCTATACGATGGGCGATTTCGACGATAAAGCCTGTCTTGTCGCCCTTGATCGAAAATCTGGAAATGTGATCTGGAAAAAATATCTCGGAGAAGGCGGACCGATCGGCGGATACGTTGGAACAAAATCGACCCCGATCTGCGATGGAAAATATCTCTACGCCCTTACCCAATACGGTCTTCTTTCCGCAATTGATCTCACTTCACGGGAAGTCGTATGGAAAAAAGATTACGTAAAAGATTTCGGCGGATCCATGATGCTCTATAATAATCGACTCGATTGGGGACGATCGGAAACGCCGCTCCTGGACGGGGATCATCTGATCTGTACTCCAGGCGGAGAAAAAGGGGCCCTGATCGCTCTCAATAAAACGACCGGTGATCTCGTTTGGCGATCTTCCGAATTTCCGGACGCCGCGTCCTACGCCTCGCCCGTTCCGGTTCAAATCGACGGTGTAAGACAGTATCTGATCATGTCCGCGTCCCATGTCGCCGGAATTGATCCGGAAAAGGGATCGCTCCTCTGGAAGTTCCCGTTCCCTTATCATCTGGTTCATTGCACCGATCCGATCTATTACGGCGGTATTGTCTACGCAACCAGTGAAGACCGGATCGGATCACTCGGATACTCCGTCCGAAAAGAAGGATCCCGATTTATCGCGGAAAAGAAATACAGCCTTGACAAGATCCGAAATACTCATCACGGACTGATCGAAGTCGACGGCGCGGTTTATACAACATCCAGCGACGGATCCTTTTACTGCGTTGAAATCCAAACAGGAAAGATCCTTTGGCAAAAGAGACGGATGGGCGGCGCAATGTCCCTGGGATTCGCCGCCGGCAATCTCCTTCTCCGAAATGAAAACAGCGGAGAAATGATCCTGGTCGAAGCGAATCGCCGGCAGTACATCGAAAAAGGACGGTTCAAACAAAAGGACCAGTCCGGCAAAAAAGCATGGACCTATCCTCTTGTCGTCGACGGTAAACTCTTCCTTCGCGATCAGAATACCCTTTTCCAATACGCGATGAGAAACAGGGATTCGTGATCCATGATGAGTCCCTGATCCCCCTAATCGATCAGGATTTCCGACAGGAAGGTCCAGTTGTTTGTCGAAAAGGAGACTTCGACATATCGCGCGGTCTGATCCGTATTGATCTGAACAGGCAATGCGAACACGGAGGGGCGCTTTTGACTTGCCGGCATCTCGAACGGAACCGGATCGCTCCAGATCTTGCCGTCGTTGGAAAAACGAACGGATCCTTTCTTCGGAACACGGATCCCCGCCTGTTGTCCGTCCAAAAGCCAGCAGATCACGCGCCGGATCTTTGCCGGTTCCTGAAGATCGACCGTTGCGGCAAGCGGTTTTCCGTCATTTCGTCCCAATGCTCCTTTTGTAAACGATGAACTGACAAATCCGTCCGTCAGCATAGAACCATCATCCGAATATTTCCGGCTGATCTCTTGAGTGCTCCGATCCAATTGCGAGAGCGTATAATGGATCCGATCCGTGGACAGTTTCTTTCCGCGGCGCAGAAATTCGACTTCGGATAGGAAGATCCAGCCGGTTCGTGTAAAGCGGATCGTCAATCCCCGTGCTTTTTTGGGGGTATCGAGCTTTAAAATCGAAGAGCCGGAAGAAGGATCCCCGCGAAAATCACTCTCGAACGCATATCCGCCCGGAAAGGCGCCAAAGCCTTCATATTCCTGTTTTCCAGGACGAAGGGAAGAGACCAGTTCGATCTTTTCCGGCCAGGTAATCGCCGCCGACCGATCTTCAAGAAGATGAAGGCGGACTTCATCGTATTCGATTTCATCAGAAAAGTCGAAGGAAATATCGGCCGGTCTTCCGGGCATCCAGCCGATATAATTTTTCCAGGAGCCCTTGCACACTCCATCGAAAAGATCGCGGCCCGACTCGTCCGGATAAGTGGGATCCGACTGGATCTTGTTCGTCGTATACGGCTTCCGGTAGCTTTTTGACAAGTACATTTTCTCGGCAAAGGGCTCCGGTTCCACTCCGGCGATCTTCCCCATCCGCATTCCCGGCTTTGGATTTAATACGATCCGAAGTTCTTCCAATTCCACAGGAGCAAAGAGGACGGCAAGATCTTCAATAGGCCGAAGTGCGTTTTTGATTACCCAGGAATTTTTCCATGCGAGCGGGATCCATTCACTGCTCTTTTTCCCTCGTCCTTCCGCCAAGATGGAGACATTAAAGGAGTCGTCCGGAATATCGCGAAAATAAAGATCGACAAGATGGAGCGCCGTCGGTTTTTCAAATCGGTAAAGGATTTCAAGGGACCCGTCGGCCCGCTCTTTTTGAGTCCAATGCCCCAATTTCGGCAGCCGGATCGGCTTTCCTGCGAGATAGTCCATCCAAAGGGAATAAAGATCCTGCGTCTCTTTTCGATCGCTCGCTGCCCAATAGAAATCGGATCCGAAATAAGTCGCGCTGGCCGCCTGTTGAAATCCGGTCAACGTTCCGGTTTCCAAAGTTCGCGCGAAAATGTCCTGAAAATAAGGAACTTCGGGTGGATTGATCTCCAGTTCGATTCCATGTCGATGTTTTTTCGCCCAATCGGCCGTATTGAACAGACGATTCCGGTGTGTTCCGGACCCATCGGGCCGAGTTCCGAATGTCCAGTTGCTTTGCATGATAGAAGCGTCGAATCCGAGCTCATAGGCTTTATCGGCGCCCGGCGCGTTGTAATACGGGATCCATAAGGCACGCGTCCCATGATCATGGATTTTTTTGCAGAACAGCCGAACGAGATCATGATTCTTTTCATGGAGTCCTTCATTCATCATATAAAACCCCCAGAACTCAAGTTCGGGATACTTTTCCATCTCTTTCGCGACCTCGCCGATATACCAGTCGAGGACCTTTCCGATCCCTTCCGGCGTTCCAAGATCTTCGGATCTTCCATCGCCGTCGACATCGCCGAAATCATTCATTTTCGGATGGGGCCAAGGGATGGAGAAGATCACCTTGATCCGATCTTTGAGAAACCCGCCGGAGCGCAGATCGTTCGCGGCGGCGTCCAGAGCGGGAACATTGATCCCGCGATGAAAATAGATCGCGATCTGTTCCTGCCAATCGGTTTTGTTTGTCTTCTCGGTCAAGGTTTCTTTGCCGTTGATCGAATAAAGAAGAAAAAGAATGGCATCATATCCCTGCTGCGCGGTCGGTTTACCGTCGGCATATTTTACGAGAATCGGCTTGATCCGTTCCGCGTTGTAATTCTCATTGTAATAGATCAGCGCGCAATTCCGAAATCCCGCTTCTTTCGGCGTAAGGTATTCCGCACGGATCTCCGATTCTGAAAACAGCAAACCGGCCCAAAGCGCAAACAGCAGTATAAATTGTTTCATGGATTTTTCTCCCCCTGATCGCAGGCTCAAAATCAGTTTTCTGCTTTTTTCATAAGAACAGTACTTTGGGTTTTGCCGGACACGGAAAGGGTGATCTTCTCCGCATTGCCCGGCACCGGCATTTCCATTTCCATCTCCATAATGTTGGTCGAGATATTTTTCGGAACGACTCCGGTTTCAAAGACATATTCGATGGAACCTTCGATTTTTACATTCACCTTTTTTAAACTGATCGAAGGCGCACCGGGAATGGAGGCCGAGGAATTTTCACCGGATGCGATCTCCCCTTTCGTTTCAATTACCGCGATATGAAGGCCGTCTTTTACTTCGACGTTTTTCAGTGTGCAAAGCGTTTTCCCTTTCATATTCCCGATCATGGGAACGTTCTGATCGAAATCAACGTCCCAGGTATCTCCCGTTTTTACGTCCCGTCCGCGGGGAAAGAACTTCACGGACATGAGAAGAATTTCCGTGAACTGATGATCGCTCATCTGCTTTTTGATCATTTCAAGCATCGCTTTTGTTTCCGGCTTGGAATCCTTTTCCATCCGTTCCCACATCTGGTCGAATCCTTCCAGGCCGACCGGTTTTCCATTTTCGGTCCGGCAAAGAATTTCCGATTTGATCATCGCATCATACATGGGAGTAAGAAGTTCGTTCTGCTTGGCGGGATTCCCGCTTTCGAAGTCCAAAACCTGCTGATCGTTGATTTTGGAGGTCATCGCGAACTTGTTCAACTGCAAACGGATCACCTGCTTTCCGTCTTTTTCCGGATCAACGGTATAGGACCAGGTTTGATCCTGATCGGTCAAATTCGGAGTCTCTTTTTGGCCCAGATGGGTAATCATCTCGGTGGCCGACTTCACATTCATGAGATACTTGCCGGGAACCGGAAAAGTATGCTCAATACGAAAAGTCTCCTGCGCAAAGAGGTCATTTTCCCCCGCAAAAACGATCATGCAAAGAAAAGCAAGTCCGAAAAACCAAATTTTTTTGAAGAGCCGATCCATGGAAATATCCTTTCTGAAAGTGAATTTCGTTTTGATTTCATGCGAAAACAGAGAAAACGCATTTCGAAAGAGCCTCTCCTTCGATGATATTTATTCTAAATGATGTAAACCGGCTTGTCAATATCTCGAAGATCCAGATCCAATTTGACAATTCCCTTGCCGTCTGATATAATCCCGGAATCCGGTTCGGCGGTTGAACCGGATTCCGTTTTCTTTACGGAATTGTATTTAACCATCACCCCACGGCAATTACACAGGGAGGTTTTATGAAACACGGTCTTTTGATTTTACTGGCAGCTCTTTTGATCTTTTCAAGCGCCGCGGCGCGATCGAACGAATCGGCGGCCAAAAAAGAAAAAAGTGATACAGCTCAGTTTTTGCAGAAAACGGTTCAGAGCAAAGCGCCGGAAATTCTTGACGTAAGCCATTCCGTTTGGGAATACGCCGAACTCGGGTATCATGAATACAAAAGCGCGGCCAAGATCATTTCCGTTCTTAAATCCGAAGGATTTCAAGTCGAAGAACAAGCGGGCAAAATCAAAACCGCCTTTATTGCGCGATACGGCAAAGGAAAGCCGATCATTGGACTCATGGCCGAATACGACGCGCTTCCCAATTTGGGCCAAGCCGCAGGATCGGCGGTAAAAACCCCTCGATCCGGCAATAGGGACGGACACGGCTGCGGACACAATACGCTTGGCGCGGGATCTGTCGGCGCCGCGATTGCGGTCAAGGAATATCTTAAAGCGAAAGGATGTTCCGGAACGATCATTCTTTTCGGAACGCCCGCCGAAGAAACCGGATACGGAAAGGCGTTCATGGTCAAAGCGGGCTGCTTTAAGGGAACGGATGCCGTTTTCGCCTGGCATCCCTCATCACGAAATTCCGCCGTTCAATACGATAATAATGCTTATTATCGTATTGTCTTTACTTTTCATGGAGTATCGGCACACGCGGCCGGGGCTCCCGACTCCGGACGAAGTGCCGTCGACGCCTGTGAACTGATGAACGTGGGAACGAATTATCTTCGCGAACATGTTCCGACCAGTGTTCGAATCCATTACGCGTGGACCAATCCGGGCGGATCGGCTCCGAATATCATTTATGATGAAGCCCAGTTGAATTACTTCGTGCGGGCCCCGCAAATCACGCAATGCGGCGAGATCCTTAAACGCGTTGTAAAAATCGCCGAAGGCGCGGCCTTGATGACAGGAACAAAGATGGAATACAAAGTTCTCGGCGGTTTGAACAGTCTTATGATCAATTCCGTAATGGCAACCGTTCTTTCGGACGCGCTTCTGGAGATGGGCCCGCCCGACTTCGATGAAGCGGACAACGCGCTGGCCCGTCAGTTCCTCCCCAAAGTCAATGGAAAAACAGATAAGACCTGGGTCAAAAACAGGGCGCTTTCCAAGGGCCTTTCCGAAGAGGAATTCCTTGCCCGTCCTTTGAATCGCGAGGTTGTTCCTTACAATAAGAAGGCGGCACCTCCGCGGGGATTCGCGTCCACCGACGATTCGGACGTCTCCTGGATCATTCCGCTTGCCCGTCTGAATATGATCACAGGAGTGGAAGGGACCTCAACACACACATGGGAATGGACAGCGCAAGCCGGATCTTCCATTGGCGATAAAGGAACCCTTGCGGCCGCGAGAACTCTTGCCCGCGCCTGTACGATTCTCTTCGAAAAACCTTCCCTGATCGAAGCAGCCAAAAAAGAACTTCAAAAAAAGACCGGCGGAAAATACATCTCTCCCATCCCCGACGGAATTACCCCGGAAAACCCCTTAATTACTGATTAGTGTTTAGTGATCACTAATTATAAGTTCCCTAATTCCGTTCGGCGGCGAGGCGCCGCTCCCAGTACGCGCTGCCGCGCGGTTGCCGAGGACCCGCTCCCGTTGGTCGCTGATCTGCCGGTTGTTCTTTTTGCACTGCGCTTACAGCGCGCTGCTTTTTGGGGGTTCGTTGACCCGGGGTGCCGCACAAACATTTCATGTTTGTGCTCTGCCCCGGGCTGGAAGGCACTGCCCCTATCGGGGCGCTGTTTATCGGCAGTTCCAACCGGATGAAGTAAAAATCCCCATCCGTGTTTATCCGTGTTCCTCCGTGGTTCAAAAAAAGGAGCCTAAACGAACAAACAAAAATTTCATCGAAAAACAAGCCAAAAAAATCCTTCCCGGTTTCCGAACAGACGAAGATCCGCCAAAGTCTCCATCCGTGTTTATCCGTGTCCATCCGTGGTTTCAAGATCTGCGGTTTCAAAAAAATTGGAATATTTTTGACAATTTTTGCCCGGATCATTTGATTTTCTAATGGAAATCGGTTATAAATTTAAGGATCGGCGGGAAAATATTACCGAAAACCGTTTTACTTAACATAATTATGGAGGAATATCAGATGCTGAAAGTTGGAATTACAGGGATCGGATTCATGGGCTGGATCCATTATCTTGCCTGGAAACGAATTCCGGACGCAAAAGTGGTCGCGATTTGCGATACCATTCCCGAACGGCTCAAAGGCGATTGGCGTAAGATCAAGGGAAATTTCGGTCCCCAGGGAGAAATCGTCGACTTGACCGGAATCGCCGCTTATGATAAATACGAAGATCTCCTTGCCGATTCCAATGTCGATGCGCTTGATATCTGTCTTCCTCCCTGCGCGCATTCAAAAGCGGTGATCGCCGGACTTCAGGCCGGAAAAAACGTTTTCTGCGAAAAACCGGTTGCGCTCAAAGTTCCTGATGGAAACGCAATGATCCAAACCGCGAAAGAAACCGGAAAGATCCTCTGCATCGGACACGTTCTCCCCTTCTTTCCCGCTTATCGATTCATTTTCGACGCAAAGAATTCCGGAAAATACGGCAAGCTGATCGGCGGCGATTTCCGAAGAATCATCTCGGATCCCGTTTGGCTCACCAATTTCTACAATATGGAAACGTCGGGAGGCCCCATGCTCGATCTCCATATCCATGATGCTCATTTCATCCGCCTTCTTTTCGGAATGCCGACCCGGGTCAGCGCGGTCGGACGCTGCCGCGGAGAGGTTCCAGAATACTTCAGTACACAATTTTCTTTCGCCGATCCTTCCCTCACGGTTACCGCGGCCAGCGGGTGCATTATGCAACAGGGCCGCCCCTTCTTTGCGGGATACGAAGTGCAATTTGAAAAGGCAACCGTCCTTTTCGATACATGGAGCGGAAAACCGCTCACAGTTCTGAACGAAGACGGTTCGGTAGAAACTCCGGAGATCCCCAATGTGGACGATGTCGGCAACTTTGCTTTCGAACTCACCGAAGTACGGGACTCTTTCGCGAACAATCGAAATTCCTCCATTTTGGACGGATCACTTGCCGCCGACGCGTTGGCCATTTGCCATAAAGAAATCGAATCGATCCTTTCGGGCAAACCGGCTGCGATCTGAATGAATAATACTTGACATTTCTATCAAATACAAACAACAGAAAAGGAAATACATCATGAAATCAAAGCAATCACGCCGTTCTTTTATAAAAACGGGAGCCGCCTTGGCCGCGCTGGGGACAACAGGAATTCTGCGGGTTCACGCGGGAGAATCTTCCCTCCTTAAAATCGGTCTCGTCGGATGCGGCGGACGGGGATGCGGAGCGGTCGTCGACTCCTTTACCATTGATCCCAATACAAAGCTGGTCGCCGCCGCCGATATTTTCGAAGATCGCGGAAACGCCGGGATCGAAGGACTGAAAAATGTTCTCGGCGATCGAATCGCAATCAATAAAGACAATCTCTTCATCGGATTCGACGGATATAAAAAGGTCCTCGAAAGCGATATCGATGTCGTGATCCTCGCGACCCCTCAGCATTTTCGACCGGAAACCATCAGAGCCGCAATCGCCGCCGGAAAACACGTCTTCGCCGAAAAACCCGTCGCTGTCGACGGCGCCGGACTCAAAATCATTCTTGAAGCGGCCAAAATGGCAAAAGAGAAAAAACTCAATCTCGTCTCCGGACTCGTCAACCGCTATTACAGCTCTACGCAGGAAACCGTCAAGCGAATTCATGAAGGCGCGATCGGCGATATTCGATCCGCTGTCGCCAACAGAATGGGCGGCGGGCTCTGGAAACGCCCCAGAGTCGAAGGCGATACCGAAATGAAATATCAGATGAGAAATTGGGTCAACTTCAACTGGATCGCAAGTGAATATATCAACGACGTTACCATTCACCAGATCGACGTCGCTCTCTGGTGCATGGGCGATCCGACTCCTCTCTCCGCAATCGGAATGGGCGGCCGGCTCGGTCGCCGCGAAATCGATACCGGCGATATGTATGATGCAATGGCCGTTACCTACGATCTGGGAGACGGAAAAGTCCTTCAGGCCAACTCCCGGCAGATCCCCGGCTGCTGGCCCGACGCGCAATCCTATCTCAACGGAACAAAAGGATACGCGATCATTCGAAATTCCGGATTCTACTGCGAGATCTTCGGATCCCATCCGTTTACTGCGGAAAAATCGCCCATCCCCGGAAAACAGTTCGAACATAAAGTTCTCCTCGACGCCGTTCGAAGCGGAGGAGCAACGTATGTGAACAACGCTTCCTATATGATCAATTCCACGGGAACATGTCTCCTTGGAAAGCTGGCCGCCTATACCGGAAAGAAGGTTACCTGGCAGGAAATGCTCGATTATACGGAAGCTAAGCCCGCTTCTTACGATTGGGATGCCGTTCCCCCCACCCTTCCCGATGAACGCGGACAGTACAAAATCGCCGTCCCCCTTAAAGGCTGGGAATATATTTAATCCCATTATTTGATAAAATAGGATATTATTAACTCATACTGTAAAAATATTTTTGTTTGGAACCACGGATAACACGGATAAACACGGATGAAATCAATATAAGATTCGGGGCTGATATTTTTGATGAAAACGTGTTTTTACCAAAAAAGTATCCGTGAAAATCCGTGAAATCCGTGGTTTCAAAATCAGTTATTTACAGTTTGTGTATTATCAATAGTTTTCAAAATTTAAAAGAAAGGTTCCATTATGGATCGTCGATCATTTATAAAAACCGGACTCGGCGCGGCGGCGCTCGGAGTCAGTGTTCATTCGTTCTCTTCTTCCCTGTTCGCGGCCGAAAAGCGGATCCCGATCGCGCTTCAGCTTTATTCCGTTCGGGATCAAATGGCCAAAGACGTCGCAGGCACAATCAAAAAAGTCGCCGCGATCGGATATAAAGGGATCGAATTCGCCGGATACTATAATATGTCCGCAAAAGATCTCCGCAAAATCGCGGACGATAACGGACTGCTCATCGTCGGAACCCATCTGAAAGTGGAAACACTGATCGGAGAGGAATTCGAAAAAACAGTTGAATTCAACAAGATCCTCGGCAATTCCCATTTAACCGTCAGTTCCGGACTCGCCGGAGTGAACAATATCGACGGTCCAAACCGAATCGCCGCCAACCTCTTCAATGAACTTTCGATCAAAGCGGAAGCGGTCGGAATGCACATCGGATATCACGCCCACGGAAACGATTTTGAAATCGTTCAGGGTAAAAAAATCACAGGCTGGGATCTCTTCTTCCAAAGAACCCGTAAGGAAGTAATGATGCAAATGGACGCCGGAAACTGCCTGAAAGGCGGAGGAGATCCTTACCTCCCGATCAAAAAGTTCCCCGGACGGACTCTTCAGCTTCACGCTAAACCGGGCGGGGCCGGCGGCGTTGCTCTCGGATCCCCCGAAGATACTGTCGATTGGAAAAGAATCTTCGATCTTTGCGAATCCGTCGGAGGAACTCAGTGGTATATCGTCGAACAGAGCCCCGCAAAAGACGGCGATTCCATCGCAACGGCAAAAGCCTGCTTCGAAGGTCTCAAAAAATTGGGTAAATGCTGATCGATACCGGACTCGATATCGATCCCAAAATCAAAGCCGCTCGAATTCCGTTCAAGCGGCCCGGGAGAGGGCGTTGATGTTCTCTCCCTCTATTAACTTTTTTTCATCAGGAAAGGATTGTATTTATGAAAACCTTAAACGTCGGAATGCTTGGCTGCGGTTTTATGGGTCGAACCCATTCAAACGCTTACAATCAAGTGGGACATTTTTTCGATATTCCGTTTAAACCGGTATTGAAAGTCTGCTATGGGCGGGAAGAAGACCGTGCCGCTCTCGATAAATTTCAAAAAGCATGGGGATACGAAGAAACCTGCACCGATTGGCGCAAAATCGTCGAAAGAGACGATATCGATATCATCGACGTTGTTGCCCCCAACTTCCTTCATAAAGAAATGGTGCTGGCCGTTGCGGAAGCAGGAAAAATGCTCGTCTGCGAAAAACCGCTGGCAATGAGCTTCGCGGAAGCGGAAGAGATGGTGAAAGCCGTTGAAAAAGCAGGGATTGCAAATATGGTCTCTTTCAACTACCGCCGTGTTCCCGCCGTTTCTCTTTTCAAGCAGGTTGTCGATGAAGGACGGGTTGGACGTCCTTTCCATTACCGCGCGGTTTATAATCAGGATTACACGATCAGTCAAAAAGTTCCCGCCGGGGGAGCCGCCCTCTGGAGACTCAACGCCAAAGTCGCCGGCAGCGGGGTTACCGGAGACCTTCTCGCGCATTCCATTGATACCGCCGAATGGATCAACGGTCCGATCAAAAGAGTCTGCGCCTATACCGAGATCTTTATCAAAGAACGGAAAAATATTGAAACCGGAGAAATGATCCCGATCACGATCGACGATGCCTGTATGTTCCTCGCCGTCTTCGCAAACGGATCGATCGGAACCTTCGAAAGTTCCCGATATGCGCGCGGACGCAAAAATTACAGTATGATGGAACTCAACGGCGAAAACGGCGCTCTCTGCTTCAATCTCGAAGAACCCGAATATCTCCAATTCTTCCGATACGCCGATCCCGATACCGGAAAGAAAATTGAAGATCATCTTACCGGATGGCAGAAAATCCTCGTTACAAACGGTGAACATCCTTATATGAGCAAGTATTGGGTACCCGGAACCACGATCGGATATGAACATACATTCATCAATCAGCTCGCCGACTTCCTCACAAGTGTTGGCAATAAGACCGTTTACCAGCCCAATGTCCGCGATGCAATGCGCGTTCAAAAGGTTTGCGACGCCGTGATCCAAAGCGCAAAAGAAGAACGGTGGATCGATATCTGATTTTGTTCCATATCTATTTGATATTGAAGGGGAAAGAATGAGCCGAATGGACGCAATGGAGATCTGGCGGGCCGGAGTTGCCGCCGCAGATCCTTATCATCTCATAAAGAAGTTCGTAAAAATCGAACCGGGAAAATTATGGGGAGAATTTTTCATTACGATTGACAACGATAAACAATTCCATCTTTCCCCGCAGGGCCGAATCATTGTGATCGGAATGGGCAAAGCCTCCGGCGCAATGGCTCAGGCTCTTGAAGAGATTCTGATCCCCCAGTTCCCGGCCAAAAGAATCCACGGCTGGGTTAATGTCCCGGACAACTGCCTCACTCCCCTGAAAGTCGTTCATCTTCATCCCGGACGCAAAGCCGCTGTCAACGAACCCTCCGAAAGCGGGATCGTCGGAAGCAAAGTCATCTGCGGTCTTGTCGACGAAGCAAGTCCGGATGATCTGATCTTTTGTCTGATCTCCGGCGGCGGATCGGCTCTGCTCCCTCTTCCCGCCAACGGAATCACGCTTCTCGATAAACAGAGGATTACCCGATTCCTTTCCGGAGCAGGAGCCGGGATCAATGAACTCAATACCGTCCGCAAAGAATTGAGCCAAATCAAGGGCGGCGGCCTTCGCCGTCGTGCTCGCGGAAAACGTCTGATCAGTCTTGTTCTCTCCGATGTCCTTGGCGATCCGGTCGATATGATCGCCTCCGGAGCAACTGTCCCCAATACAACGAACGCAAAAGACGCCCTCGCCGTTCTGGAAAAATACGGCGCCGATCTCTCGCCCGATCTTCTGGCTGTTTGCGATTATATTCAAAAAAAGGCCGATTCGTTCGAAAATAATTCCGAGGATCCCGATCCCGCAGATTACTCCCGGCATTATTACCGTATCATCGGAAACAATCGAACCGCAGTAGATGGCGCCGCGGAAAAAGCGCGTGCGCTCGGATATCATCCTTTGATCCGCGCCGCTTCCCAAAGTGAAGGAAAAGCCGAAGAAGTCGGAAAAAAACTCTATGATCTCGCAAAAAAGAATTTTTACGGGGCCCAGTTCAATGGTGATATCGACTGCATTATCGAAGGCGGGGAACCGGTCGTTCATCTCGCTCCCGAATCCCTGCGCGGGAAAGGAGGAAGAAATCAGCAGCTCATCCTCGCCGCTTTGATCGATTGTCTGCAAGATCCTTTGATCCATGTCCCCATCCTGTTTTCCGGGGGGACCGACGGCGAAGACGGTCCTACAGAAAACGCGGGCGCCTTCTTCGATCGCGATATCGTGATCAAAGTCCTCGAAGCGATCAAGGAAGAATCAATTGATCCCGAGGATTATCTGGAACGAAATGACGCAGGCAATTTCTTCGAACTGTTCGATGCCCTTATTTTTACCGGTCCGACAGGAACAAATGTCTGCGATATTCGCGTTGCCCTGAAAGGAATCAGTTCCAGCGCAAATTCCTGATCGAATCCGGTCAAATCATCTCCGTTATTTTTTATTCGGCCAGTTCCAGTGGATCAGATCGCTGCTCCAGGCGATCCCCAGTTCGGTCCCTTGCGGAAAGATCTCCTGTTCTTTCTTTTCACTCGCATGAAAGAACAGGAGCGCTTTCCCGATATGCGGATCATTCCGAAGATCAAGGACAACCGCCGCGGTCAATCGTCCTTTGGCCCAATCCCATTCCTTTTGGCCCAGCGTGATCAGACCCGGCAGAGGATCCCAATGAATCAGATCCCGACTCTTCATCTCCGCGATTCCGTTCGGCGGACTGTTCCAAAGCCGGTACTCTTTCGTCTTTTCATCATAAAGAATGCAAACATTTTCTCCGCATTCAATCGACTTCACGTATTTCCAATGGATCAGATCGTTCGAAACGGAAAGAGAACAGCCGTTCTGCTTGTAAAAACAGTACCAGAGTCCTTTCGGATCCTGGATCAGATACGGATCGATCATTCGCCCCATCGCTTCCTGCGGAACAGAATCTCCTTTCACGCGAAGAAGGACCGGAGGCTCCCAGCGGCGAAGATCTTTGGATCGCATCGTCCAGATCCTGGAATTCGCGTTCCCGTATTTCTCTCCGTTCTCCTGGCAATAGGTCTGAACGCAAAGATAGTAATGATCCTTGAATCGAACGACATTCCCCGGACTCCCAAAATTCAGGGCAAGATCTTTCGGCGTCAACTTTCGAACCGGTTCGAAATGGATCAGATCGGCCGAAACCGTCGATGCAAGATACGACCAGGGCGATCCCTTCTCGTCGACTTCGATCATCGTAAAGAAAAAATAGAATAATCCGTTTTCATACCAGACGGCAGGATCCCGAAAACAGGTCTGATATTTGGAAGGACGATCTTCTTTCGGAATCGGATAAAGGATCGGGGAAGTGAGTTTTCCCAAATCGATCCGCTTCGGCTCAATCGGCCAGGAGAAAACGGTTCCGTTCCGATCATCGGATCGATCGTTTGTGATCAAGGTAAAAGTATAATGGTCGGGCCAGATCCTCATCTGAACATACCCGGTGAGCGGTCGTTTTCCTCCGTCCATAAAGCCAAGGCTGGGAACGGCCAGTGATCGGATCGGAGTTTTTCTCTTTTGGAACCATTCATGAAGATGTCCATGGATCCATCCCTGCAGGGCCGGATACTGATCGGCGGAGAGATCATATTTTTTGAAATCGACCGGATGATGTCCGCAAAGGAAGACCGGTTTGGATCCTCCTTTTTTCAGTTCGGCATCGATCCAGTTCCGCATTTCCGGAGTAATTCGGGAAAAATAGCCGTCCTTCCCTGATCGATCGGTCGTTTCCAGAAAGAGAAAATCGGCGGAAGGAGTATTATATCGACGGGCATAGAAGCCGCCGTTGAGATATTCTTTTCGCAATTCCGGCCAGGCGGTATCATAGATCCGCGGGACATCATGATTTCCGAGGATCATTACCAAAGGAATCCCCGCTTCCGCAATAGGCCGGATCATTTCGCGGAATTTCGTAATACTTTCGACGGTCGTCAATTCGACATTATCACCGAGCATAAAAACGGCGCACGGACGGGGATCCATTGCGAGCACATCCTGAACAAAATTCCGGCAATGGGCCGTTGTATCGGCAGTATACCCTTTTGATCTTCGGATGAGGCCGTTCATTACATGGGCATCGGACGCGATAATAATGAGATTTTCATCAATTTTCTTTTCGGGCCGGGGATCTTCCGCGAAGAGACCGGAGCAGAGAAAAAGGAAGCTGATGAGAAAAAGCAGGGCATTTTTCGATTTTTTATGAAAACGGATCATTTTGTTTTCTCCTGATGATAATGAAGCGGCTGTTTTTACATCTTTCGGTACATTATACAGTTTATAAAGCAGTCTGTCAAATCATTACGGCCGCAAGCCCGTAATGGAGTGAGCAAAGGGAGCGGAATTAGGGAACTTAGTGATTAGTGATTAGTGTTTAGCGGGGAAGGCGGCGAAGCCGCCGCTCTGTAAAGCGGTAAAATCTCTAAAAACGTTGTGATTCGAACGAAAATGGTTTTAGAAATTTTGCTTTTTTTGCACTGCGCTTACAGCGCGCTGCTGTTGGGGGGACGTGTACCCGGGGTGCCGCACAAACATTTCATGTTTGTGCTCTGCCCCGGGCTGGAAGGCACTACCCCTATCGGGGTGCTGATTATTGGATGTTCCAATCGGGTTAATAAGGGGAGTAGCCTTGATTTTACGTTAAACTGGACACACTTGGTTATTCAAGGAATTCATATAGGAATTCCAAAAAAGATCCCAGCGGTTGGATTTAACGAGACTTCTTAGAAACAAAATGATTTGACCGCCTTTGTTCGACCAGCGCATTCCGTTTCGACACAATCGCAGCTTGACGATGTTTTTACAAGCTCCTTCCACGGGACCTGAACCTATCGGCCAACCGTTGTCCCGAAATCGTTTGTACTCCATTCGTGAACGATTGTTACTTATAAACGTAATACATTGTTCTATTTGCCCCTTTCGTGTATTATTATATCTTTCTACTTTCAGATAGTACTTGAGTGAACGAAGAACGCGTTCGGCTCCATCTTCATGTTCAAGCAATGTACTTTCCTGCTTTTTGTACCAAATTTTACCTTCTTCCGTTCCTTTACCGAATATTCCCTCGCCTGCGACTGAGATGTGTTCCAACGCATGATGGAAATCGACGAGTCTCTCAAAATGATTGTATTGTTCCTTTGAGTCAAAATGGGCCCATAGATTACGCCCCCCATCGTTAATCAAAAGCTTGGGAATCCGCGAAGAACAGCTCTTTTCAATATACGAAACTTCTTCATCAAATTTCTTCCAAAATTGAGGTGCGTTTCTTTCGGGCATTTGCGCCATGACTGTTTGAGAAAGCCGTTCTGGCGTTTTCTGATCACGGGAAACATCACCATATAGATTTACCATACCTACCATTACGTTCTTATAGCTGCTGGGGGTTTCACGTGATTCCGATTTTTCATCTTTGGGCCGTGTCGTTGGTCTTCCTTTTTTTATTCCGGATTCTCTTGTCAATATATTGGCCCCATCCGCACTTACGACAATGGCCTTTGCCTCTTCCATGGGAAGCTCTTCGTTGTTTCGTATCTCTTCCATATAACGATCTTCATTTTGTGAGACAGTTTCCTCCATCTTGTTTATGACATTTTGAATACATGTCCTGCTCGGATGAAACATTGCAATCTTTTTGAGACAACTCTCTATTTCTCCCGGCGTCATTACTGCTGCCATAAAAAGTACCGCTTCACGAACGTCCGGTGATACCTGTTGATCTTCTACTCCCCAAGCATCAAGTGGAACATAGATTTTACCTCCTTGATCCTGCTGATAAATCCGTCTGTTAATCTTCATTTCGCCGAATCTTGTAATAACTCTCTTTTCTGAATCCTTTTTATACCGATAAATCTTACTGTCTTTTTCGATCCTTTTTTCATGACATTCAAATTGCAGGAGCCATTGCCTAAAAACCTCCTGGCTGATTTTAACTGCCGCGATAAAAATCAGCTCACTTATCTTGATCGCTTCGCCTGGTGATAATTCTTCTGTAAAATTTCGATCAAATGATTCAATCTCGATATTGACATTTCCGTTGTCCTCGTTTAAAATAAATGTCGCCTTCATGGCATGCTCCTTTTTTTGAAAAAGTAGATTTTTAGAAAACTTGCTAATTTTTCATTAAAAGGAGCTTTTAATCAAGCCCAATTTCACCATTTTTACAAAATATCCGTCTACATCTTGCCTATTTTAACGTAAAATCAAGGCTACACCCT
>JAUNSU010000190.1 GCA_030539035.1 Planctomycetia bacterium | reverse complement strand
CCGTGTTTATCCGTGTCATCCGTGGTTCCAAACAAAAATATTTTTACAGTACGAGTAATTTGATTTCACAAAGATCAATCTTCGTCCGCGATTTGCCATAAATAAAGGGAAGCGACCGTTCCGAACGGCGAGTATTTTTTCGCGTATCGCTGGAACTGATCTTTGGTCAGTTCCTTTTTTCGATGAACTTTCATCAAGGCGTTTCGAATCCCCAGATCGCCCCAACTGAGAATATTCGGACGTCCAAGGGAAAAGATCAGCAGCATTTCCGCGGTCCAGATCCCGACCCCGGGAAGAGATACGAGAAGATCAATCACTTCTTCGTCGGGAAGATCGGGAAGAAGCCCGATCGGAAATTCTTCCGCAAGCAGACGCCGCGCGATTTCACGGACATATTCCGCTTTGCGAAAGGAAAGTCCGCAGGATCGAAGATCGTCCGGAGATGTATTGAAGATCGCTTCCGGGTTCGGATCGCCGATTCGATCAAGCAGCCGCTGATGAATGGTTGACGCCGCCTTGTTCGACAGCTGCTGCCAAACGATCGATTTCACCAGCGCGGAGAAGAGATCCGGATTCAGTTCACATTCGATCGGTCCGATCCGGTCGATCGCTCTTCCAAGCGCGGGATCTTTTTTGGCGAGATGATCTATTTCTTTTTTCCCGTATTTGAACTTGGCCATTTTTGAATCCTTTCCAGATTGGACTGGTCTTTATTGTTGTTGACAGCAGAAATTATTTTCGTGAGATCCGCATAAAGAGGAAGAAGACGGGAATGATCAAAAGGAAAAGACCGCCCGCCGTGATATAAACATTTCGAACGCCGATAAAATAAATGATACTTCCGCTCAGAAGGGTACTGATCAGGATACCGGTCATGCGGAGCCCAGACGCGAGTCCGAAAAACGTACCGCGCCTTTCTTCGGGCGAGATCTTGGACAGAAGGGAAAGAAAAATCGCCTCCAATCCCCCTGCCGCAAGAAAATTCGCAAATCGGGCAATCCCGTAAAGCGGCAACGATTGCGATAAGCCCTGAAGAATCATCGTTCCGCTGGAAAGGATCAGGGAGGGAATCGCGATTCGTTCCGCGGAAAAGAGATCGCAAAGCCGACCAATACACATTCCGGATATGATTCCTCCTACCGCGGCGACCGCGTTGATCCAGCCTGTATGAAAGGCGGTGTCCAAAGGTCCATGGATCTTTTCGACCATCAGAGCGATATAAGGATCATCAAATCTGCGGGCAATCGCGCAAAGGACGATCAGCAGAAAGATCATCCAGACAGCCGCGGATATTCCGGACCAGGATCGGCCGATCTTTCGGGCTTTTTCCCCTTGAGGGGGCGTAAAATTTTCCTGTACGAAAATATGCGCGAAGAGTCCGCCCAAAAGATACATCGCTCCGCAGCAGAGAAAGGCGACTTTGAATCCGAACCAATGGACCACCAGGCCGCCGACAGCAAATCCGATCAGATTCCCGCTCCAGACTGCGGAAGACAATGTCCCGAGTACGAACCCATGATGCTCTTGCGGGGTTGTGGTAACAAGCAAAGTCTGCGCTGCGGATACGGTTCCGGTAAACGCGGAAGCAATGAACCGCACTATGATCAGCCAGATCGGACTGGGAGCCAGTATAAAGCAGGGAAAGATCAATGCGTCTATATAGCACGCTCGAAGAAGCATCAGTTTGCGGCCGTATCGATCGGCAAGAATTCCCCAGACCGGTATAAATACACAAAAACTCAACATCCCGAAGAAGTAAAACGCCGACATCCAGAGTCCGAGTTCATGCTCGTCCGTAATCCCCCAGCGATCGCGAATATAAATCGGAATAAAGGGAATCGCCGAAGAAAATCCCGCAAGTGAAAGAATCTGGGAAATCCAGATAAAGAAAAGATTTTTCTTCCAATGAATTGTTTTTTCAGGCGAATCCATATTTTCGATTCGGTTCAGGGGAAAGACTTGTTTCCGGCGGGGAGTTGTTTCCGTTTTTGATCAAAGGATTCCATTATACCGGTGATGCAATCGGAAGCGGCGTCAAGATTCCGCATCACGGAAGAAAAAGGAAGACCTTTAAAAACACCGACTTCTCCTATTCTATCTTATCGGATAAATAATGCAACGGGGCAAACCCGGAAAGAATTTCGGATCTGTCCCGTTGAAGGAAAGAACTTATTTATCGTTGCAAAAATCCAGAAAAGATTCAGGGATTGACTTCGCGGATAATTCCCAAATCAATATACTGGCCCCCCATCGTTTGACGGCAATGAACGGCAATGGTGTTTTTGCCCGCCTTAAGAGCTTCTTTCAGCGCGTTTGTGTTCATGTCCGATTCAATGTAGGAAGTACTGTATTTCTGGAAGGAAGCGACGAGTTTTCCGTTGATGAAGACTTCGGCGTCTTCATCATGGTAGACGGAAAGGAGAATCGATTCGGGATTGGCGATCTGTTCCGCGGTAAGATCGATATTTCTTCGGATCCAGATATCGCTCGTCTTCCATGGGGTGCGAATGAACGTGTTGGGAGGCGTTCCCCCGCCGAATCCGGCCGGTCCTTCTTTCCAGCCGGAATCATCGAAATCATTCTGGGCCCACTGATCGGAGGGCTTGTCGAACGTGTATTTCCACAGAATCCCCTCTTTTTCCGAGATCGGAAGGATCGTTTCGATTTTCGGAGCAGAAAGCTGGAGCATCTTATTTGATTTGGCGACTTTGCCCGGATTCATTTTAATAATCTGCCGATCATAGGTCATTAAACCATTGACTTCAACTTCGACGTCGGTGGTTTGCGTATAAACGGCGGCGGAAAGGCCTTCCGCGATCAATTTCCGCATGGCGCGGTTCAGATTATTGTACTTGAGGAACAGGGCATCATTATCCTTATAAGAGACATATCCCCAGTTTCCTTTATCGGTCCAGAGATGCCCGGAGATGGGATATCCGAGTCCGCCGTATTCCCCGAGAACAGTTGCCCGTTTCTCTTCCGGGGGGAACATCGCGGGGCCGGGATAAGCATGTTTATCATAAACATCGCCGCATTTTCGGTCGGTCCATCCGCTTGCGCAGTTTACCAGACGGGTCGGATCCCATTTTTTCGTAAGATCGACAATACGGGGAGTATCGAATTGCCCCCAGCCTTCATTGAAAGGAACCCACATGATAATGGAGGGGAAGAATTCAAAAGCGCGGATGATCTCTTTCCATTCCGCTTCATAAATTGCGGCCGATTCAGGAGATCTTTTTGCGTCTTCCGCTGCTTTGGAAGAAATATAGCATTTCGTATCGCCGCTGGGCATGTCCTGCCAAACGAGGATACCGAGTTGATCGCAGTGATAATAGAATCGCGCGGATTCCACTTTCACGTGCTTTCGAAGCATATTGAATCCGAGTTTTTTAGTGATCTCAAGATCATATTTCAGGGCTTCGTCGGTGGGAGCGGTGTACAGTCCGTCCGGCCACCATCCCTGATCCAAAGGACCATGCTGGAAAACGAACTGATTATTGAGCATGAGCCGTGTAATCCCGTCTTCCGTTTTCCCAAGCGAAATCTTGCGCATCGCGTAATAAGAAACGATCTGATCGACTCTCTGATCATTCTGGAAAAGAGTAATCTGAATCTCATTCAGATTCGGCCTGTCCGGAGTCCAAAGAGGAGCGTTCGGAACATTCAGGAGAACTGTTGCCGATCCATTGGAAACAGGAGCTTTTTGTCCGGAAACATGAATAAAGGCCCCTTCTTTTGCCCCTTCGACCTGAACGGAGATAGAGACTTTTTTCTGATCGATATCGGGGACAGGAAGAACGGAAACGATATGCGCGGAAGAGACCGGTTCGATCCAGACGGATTGCCAAATCCCGGAAACAGGTGTATACCAGATCCCGCGCGGTTTATTGATCTGCTTTCCGATCGGCTGAGGGCCTTCGTTGGTCGGATCCCAGACGCGCAGCGCGATTTTTTGGGTGAATCCTTCCGCGAGGTAATCGGTAATATCGAAAGAGAACGGCGCGTATCCGCCCTGATGTTTTCCAGCCGGTTTTCCGTTAATGAAAAGATCCGCTTTCCAGTCCACCGCGCCGAAATGAAGAAGAATACGCTTTCCTTTCCAGTCGGAAGGAATTGAGAAAGAATGTTCATACCAGAGGTAATTGTCCTTGCCGACCCGTTTGCCAACTCCGGAAAGAGCCGATTCGACCGCGAAAGGAACAAGGATCTTTCCCTGCATCGCCGGCGCTTGATCCTTCGATCCGGCAACAGGAACGATGGCGTAATCCCATAGTCCGTTAAGCGACTTCCAAGCGTCCCGTTTCATTTGCGGACGGGGATATTCGGGCAGAACCGATGCGGGATCAACATCCTTGGCGAATTTCGAAAGAAGGGTACCGGGAACCGGTTTCCAGTCGGCTTTCGTTTCCGCGGCAATGAGATTGCCCGAAAAGAGCAGAAGCGTCAGCAGAAAGAGCGAGATCTGTTTCATAATTTATCCTTTTTGAGTTGTGAAAGGGAAATAAATTCTGTTTATAAGATCCCCGCACTGTCGGCCGATCTTTTTTGTAAACAGACTTATTCCGCAAGATGGGCGAAAAACAGTCAATACAAGGATAAAGTTTACAAAAAGGAGAATCGCTTGTCAAGAATAGTGGAGTATTGCAAGTCAATTTTTCCTGAATTTTACTCCAAATTTGCGCGATTCGTTTAATCGGCCTTTCTGCGCCTGCGCCAGGGCCGTGCGGTGTTAATTCCCTCGAATTCGGGGGAATTAAAGTCGGGATTGTACATTTCTTCCCGGATACCAAGAAACTCAATGATATTTTTGTTTCTAAGCATTTTTCGATTAGGGATAAACCGTTTTCCATTTTGGAACACGGTTTGCGCCCGAGTGCGAATTTTTGAAACCACGGATATTCA